>NZ_JAAGPQ010000224.1:0-861 GCF_017104985.1 Paraburkholderia sp. Ac-20342
TAGAGCGTGTTAGGCACTTTTGTTAAGGGCTGCAAAGTGGACAAGCATAAGCACGGCGAATATGACGAAGTGCAGGCTGGCTAGGGTTTCGGGCAATCGCTCGTAGTCTCTGGCCAGTCGCCGGAAACGGTTCAGCCAACCAAAGCTGCGCTCGACCACCCAGCGACGCGGCAACAGTACAAAGCCCTTTTTCGCTTCCGACAGTTTGATGACCTCAAGCTCAATTCCTTCATCCAGCGCTGCCTGCGCGGGCTCCTCGCCGGTATAGCCCTGATCGGCAAACGCTATCCTGACCGTCTGGCCAGTGGCGGTCTGGACCTGACGCGCAAGTTCGCCGACCTGGGCGCGCTCCTGTTCGTTGGCGGGCGTAATATGCACTGCAAGCAACTGGCCCAATGTATCTACCGCCATGTGGACCTTGCTGCCGCGTTTGCGTTTATAGCCGTCGTAACCGGCGCGAGGCCCACTCTCGCAGGTCGATTGCAACGTGCGCCCGTCGAGAATGACTGCGCTGGGCTGACCTTTACGGCCCTGCGCGACGCGGATGACTGAACGCAGGTCGTTCACCATGGCCTCGAAACAACCCGCCTGAATCCAGCGTTGCGTCTGTTGATAAACCAGTTCCCACGGTGGAAAGTCATTTGGCAACATGCGCCACGGCGCACCCGCGCGCACGATCCAGCGCAACGCGTTGAACATCTCACGCAGTTCGTATCGGCGCTGCGGTGCATCTTTGTTCATCAAAGTCAGATATGGAGCCGCGAAGCTCCATTCCTCGTCCGACACATCCGTCGGATAGGGTTTGCGTTTTGCCATCCAGCCAGGATATCAGGTCTGGCAAGAAGTGCCTAACACGCTCTA
>NZ_JAAGPQ010000225.1:0-831 GCF_017104985.1 Paraburkholderia sp. Ac-20342
GGGCTGTGGGCTGTGGGCTGTGGGCTGTGGGCTGTGGGCTGTGGGCTGTGGGCTGTGGGCTGTGGGCTGTGGGCTGTGGGCTGTGGGCTGTGGGCTGTGGGCTGTGGGCTGTGGGCTGTGGGCTGTGCAAACGATTCTGCCAAGTATGCGTGGTGAGGGCTCAATCTTTTTCGGAGCGCGCCGTTATTGCATGTGCTCAGGCAAACTGATTAGACCTTCATGGCACAACGCATTCCCTTGTCCCGCCACACAGGCGCCGCCCGCGCGCGGCATGCCAAAGCCATGCTGTTGCCCATGCCTCGTCAGATCGCCGACGATCTCGCGTTACGGGTACATCTGTCGCTCGACGCGTTGCGTCGCGGTGCCGGCAGCAAAACCGACGCGCAGACGCTCACGCAGATCATGCTGCTAACCGGTTATCTGGCAGAAGCCGGCTTCGGTTCGATGAACCACGAAGAGTTCTGCGCCGCGGATCGCACGGCGGCAGCGGTATTCGACACCGGCAGAGAAAACGATACATGGCAGCTCGACGACACGGGATTCTCGCTTTTTTCGTCGATCGCGACGAATTACGATCGACAACTGCACCGAGCACCGCTTTGGGCCATCACGGAAGCAAGCGAACGACTCGATCGTTTTATTGCTGGCCGATCTGAGCCAACGCGCAAGCAAGCTTAGCCGGCTTTGCGTGAGGTACTCTGAATACAAGCGCTTCGTACCCGGTCTCGATGAAGGTCAGGACAGGTCCGTTGACGTGGCAGCTCGATCCGCTGATGGACGATCAGGAACTCGACTCACGGCAATCGACCGGCGCGGTGTACTGGGAAGGTG
>NZ_JAAGPQ010000226.1:0-799 GCF_017104985.1 Paraburkholderia sp. Ac-20342
CCGGGGCGAATCTGCTCGGCCGCGACGTGCAGCATCCAGTTGTCGCCGGGATGCAGCAGCACGGTGACGGCCGTGCCGGCCGCCGTCGCGCCCGCATAGATCGGGCGCATATAAGGCTTGAGCAGGCCCACGCGGCCCATGGCCTCATGCACGGTGGCGCTGCCGAGCGCGCCTAGTTTTTCGGCCACGCCGGCATCCGCGCGCTCGATGTTGCGATAGACGACTCCGAGTTCATACATGATTACAGCCCCTTTGATTTGAGCAAGGCATCGAGGCGCGGATAAACACGCCGTGCATTTCCTTCATAGATCTTCTGGCGTTCCTGCGCATCGACATGCGCCGCTTCGATATAGCGCTTCGTATCGTCGAAATAGTGGCCCGTCTCCGGATCGATGCCGCGCACCGCGCCGATCATCTCGCTCGCGAACAGGATGTTGTCGACGGGGATCACGCGCGTCAGCAGATCGATACCCGGTTGGTGATAGACGCAGGTGTCGAAGAAAATATTGTTGAGCAGATGGTCCTTCAACACAGGCTTTTTCAACTCCTGCGCGAGACCGCGAAAGCGTCCCCAGTGATACGGCACCGCGCCACCACCGTGCGGAATCACGAAACGCAGCGTGGGGAAATCGCGGAACAGGTCCGAGGTCAGGCATTGCATGAAGGCGGTCGTATCCGCATTCAGATAATGCGCGCCGGTCGTGTGGAAGCACGCATTGCAGCTCGTGCTCACGTGAACCATGGCGGGAATGTCGTACTCCACCATCTTCTCGTAGATCGGGTACCAGTAGCGATCCGA
>NZ_JAAGPQ010000227.1:0-787 GCF_017104985.1 Paraburkholderia sp. Ac-20342
TTCAGCATCTCGTGATCCCAATGCTGGTGATGCAGCGTCCACGGCACATTGCCGCCCAGCAGCTTCTGCTCGATGCCGACCATCAGCGTGCCGAGGTACAGGCCCTTGCTCATCCACTGCTTGAAGTTGCGTGCGCGATACAGTTCAGTGTGAAGCCATGAGGTCTTGAAGGCTTCCGGATACGCAGTCAGTTCGTCAGCCTGGCGACCGGCCTGCACGGCGTCGAAGGCCGCGTCGGCCGCGAGCATGCCGGTCTTGATCGCCGCGTGCGAACCCTTGATACGCGAGACGTTGAGGAAACCCGCATCGTCGCCGACCAGCGCACCACCCGGAAACACGAGCTTCGGCAGCGACATCAGGCCGCCCGCCGTAATCGCCCGCGCACCGTACGACACGCGCTTGCCGCCTTCGAGAATCGCGCGGATCGCCGGGTGTGTCTTGTAGCGCTGGAATTCCTCGAACGGAGACAGATACGGATTCGAATAGCCAAGACCAACGACGAAGCCGACCACGATCTGGTTGTTGTCCAGGTGATAAAGGAACGAGCCGCCGTACGTATCGTTCTCGAGCGGCCAGCCGGCCGTGTGCATCACGAGGCCCGGTTTGTGCTTCGCGGGATCGATTTCCCACAGTTCCTTGATGCCGATGCCGTAGACCTGAGGATCGGCGCCATCGCGCAGCCTGAACCTGTCGCTCAGTTGCCGCCCGAGATGCCCACGCGCGCCCTCGCAGAACAGCGTGTACTTCGCGTGCAGTTCCATGCCGAGCTGGAAATT
Source organism: Paraburkholderia sp. Ac-20342 (assembly GCF_017104985.1). NCBI lineage: Bacteria > Pseudomonadati > Pseudomonadota > Betaproteobacteria > Burkholderiales > Burkholderiaceae > Paraburkholderia > Paraburkholderia sp. Ac-20342. The sequence continues at coordinate 777 of NZ_JAAGPQ010000227.1, forward strand.
TTCGGTCGGCT
>NZ_JAAGPQ010000228.1:0-782 GCF_017104985.1 Paraburkholderia sp. Ac-20342
ACCCGTTGTGCCTGCATGCGCGCAAGTGCGTGCATGCCATTTTGGATTCCATTGCAACGCGCCGCACGCCACGTTAATCGTCTGCCGCGAACCCTTTCAAAATCCTTCGATGCTTGACATCGAACTGTCACCATGCTTCCCGTCCTGCTCGCCGATTAACCCGCCCTGATAGCGCGCGTCTGCTATTGCATTCCTCTCTGCGCTGATTAGGAAATGAATTTTTATTGGTTCTGCTTGCTCTTCCTCGCTCGAATAGTGGCGCTGACGGCTATAGACAGCACGCAAGCTGCAACGGCCGCATTCACGGTGTCTTTGATCATACGAATCAACGAAAACAAGGAAGTGTCATGATGGTTGCATTGGAAGAACGAACCGCTGCGCAACAGGCGCTCGAAGACGCGCGCGCGGCGGCTACGGCGGCCGGCACGCCCTATGCGGGCGGCGTCGCGCCGGAAGTGGCGTGGGCGCTGTTCACCGCCGGCGACGCATTGCTGGTGGACGTACGCACCGCCGAGGAACGGAAATTCGTCGGCCACGTGCCGGAATCGCTGCATGTGCCGTGGGCAACGGGCACGAGCCTGACGCGCAACCCGCGCTTCGTGCGCGAACTGGAAGCGAAGACCGGCAAGACGGCCGTCGTGTTGCTGTTGTGCCGCAGCGGCAACCGCTCGGCGCAGGCGGCCGAGGCCGCGACGAAGGGGGGCTTTACGCAGGTATTCAACGTGCTCGAAGGGTTCGAGGGCGACCTCGACGAACGGCAGCATCGCGGCGGCAGCAATGGC
>NZ_JAAGPQ010000229.1:0-237 GCF_017104985.1 Paraburkholderia sp. Ac-20342
GGTAGGTAGATAGTAGTGCTAGGCAGTGTAGAGTAGTAAGCAAATGTAGAACGACAAGATAGAGTAAACAAAGAGAGGGAAGTAGGATGAGAAGTATAGTGAGCAAAGCAAGATGTGAGGTAAGGAAGAGAGAGGTGGGGTGAGTGGAAAGAAATGAGAGCAAGATAATTGTTGTATGACTAATAAAGACTTAAAAAAAATGAGTTGTAGTTTATAAGAGATTTATTTTTTTTTTTT
>NZ_JAAGPQ010000230.1:0-240 GCF_017104985.1 Paraburkholderia sp. Ac-20342
TGTGATTAAAAAAAAAAAAAGCTATAATCTTACGAATCTCCCTAGTCGACTATCATGTGAAAATCTGTACTCTATATTTATCACTTATACGCACACCACGCTCAATATTATCACTTTCATTTTCGACCCAGACCCTCTCACTACTGCCTTTACTTACCCCCTATTTCTTACATACTCTCCCCACTCCTACTCTTGCACATATCGCACTCACTCCTCTTATTAATTCTTGCACACTTCCAT
>NZ_JAAGPQ010000231.1:0-768 GCF_017104985.1 Paraburkholderia sp. Ac-20342
AATGCTGGTGATGCAGCGTCCACGGCACATTGCCGCCCAGCAGCTTCTGCTCGATGCCGACCATCAGCGTGCCGAGGTACAGGCCCTTGCTCATCCACTGCTTGAAGTTGCGTGCGCGATACAGTTCGGTGTGAAGCCATGAGGTCTTGAAGGCTTCCGGATACGCAGTCAGTTCGTCAGACTGGCGGCCGGCCTGCACGGCGTCGAAGGCCGCGTCGGCCGCGAGCATGCCGGTCTTGATCGCCGCGTGCGAACCCTTGATACGCGAGACGTTCAGGAAACCCGCATCGTCGCCGACCAGCGCACCGCCTGGGAACACCAGCTTCGGCAGCGACATCAGGCCGCCCGCCGTAATTGCCCGCGCACCGTACGACACGCGCTTGCCGCCTTCGAGAATCGCGCGGATCGCCGGGTGTGTCTTGTAGCGCTGGAATTCCTCGAACGGAGACAGGTACGGATTCGAATAACCGAGGCCGACCACGAAGCCCACCACGATCTGGTTGTTGTCCAGGTGATAAAGGAACGAGCCGCCGTACGTATCGTTCTCGAGCGGCCAGCCGGCCGTGTGCATCACCAGACCCGGCTTGTGCTTCGCGGGATCGATTTCCCACAGTTCCTTGATGCCGATGCCGTAGACCTGCGGATCGGCGCCATCGCGCAGCCTGAACCTGTCGCTCAGTTGCCGCCCGAGATGCCCACGCGCGCCCTCGCAGAACAGCGTGTACTTCGCGTGCAGTTCCATGCCGAGCTGGAAATTTTCGGTCGGCT
>NZ_JAAGPQ010000232.1:0-660 GCF_017104985.1 Paraburkholderia sp. Ac-20342
GTACGCAACGACGACAACCAGAGGGTTCGGAAGCTCTGGCAGATCAACGGACATTGGCGTGAATCTGCCAAAATTTGGCACTAAGCTCACTTTTTTAATCTTCCTGCTGAGGATAAAATTATAAGAACGATATGTATAGAAAGTACTGCTTCCATTTAAGATTATTATGAATTCTAGTGGATAAAGGCTGATTGCACATTAATATTTTGAGATGGCGATGACTGGGTATGGTGGTTCATTGCATCACTTGTTTTTTTGTGCTTTCGGATTATCGGCTCTTAACATTGAAGGCGAGAATTCATTGGCTTAAAGATAAAAAATTGACGAATGGTGAGTGATGCCTTGGTCGTGTAATTAAAATGAAAAATATGATGCGACTGATCTTGCGGTAATCTTATTGATATGCAGGGGCATATTTTACATGCATAATCGTGCGGTCACTGTTTTAATGAGTTATTAGAATAATATATAAATAACTATTTCTATGGCCATAAAATGTGTCCCGAATTCGTTTTTATTTTTACAATAGTGATGGCTATGGGTCTGGCAGTCCTGATCGGGGTAAGAATAGGGCTTAGGCATTTGCGAAGGAAGACTTTCTCGCATGAAGCGACACGTCGGCTGGATCTTGCAATTGAAATGACGAGGCATGCCAGTTGC
>NZ_JAAGPQ010000233.1:0-553 GCF_017104985.1 Paraburkholderia sp. Ac-20342
CCGCGCGAGTCGATGGAATACGACGTGGTGATCGTCGGCGGCGGCCCGGCCGGGCTGTCGGCGGCGATCCGCCTGAAGCAGCGCGCCGCCGCGCAGGGCGTCGAGCTTGGCGTGTGCGTACTCGAAAAAGGCTCGGAGATCGGGGCGCATATCCTCTCGGGCGCGGTCATGGACCCGCGCGCCATCACCGAACTGATCCCCGACTGGAAGGACAAAGGCGCGCCGCTGGACGTTCCCGTCACCGAGGACCGCTTCCTGTTCCTCACCGCAACCGGCGGCGCGAAGGCCGTGCCCAACTGGGCGCTGCCGGATAACTTCAAAAACCACGGCAACTATGTCATTTCGCTCGCGAACGTGACGCGCTGGCTGGGTCAGCAGGCCGAGGCGCTCGGCGTCGAAATTTTCCCGGGTTTTCCCGCCGCCGAAGTGCTCTATAACGAAGACGGCTCCGTTAAGGGCGTCGCGACCGGGAACCTCGGCATCGGCAAGGACGGCGAGCCGACCGAAAATTTCCAGCTCGGCATGGAACTGCACGCGAAGTACACGCTGTTCT
>NZ_JAAGPQ010000234.1:0-513 GCF_017104985.1 Paraburkholderia sp. Ac-20342
AGAACAGCGTGTACTTCGCGTGCAGTTCCATGCCGAGCTGGAAATTTTCGGTCGGCTCGCCGTCCTTGCCGATGCCGAGGTTCCCGGTCGCGACGCCCTTAACGGAGCCGTCTTCGTTATAGAGCACCTCGGCGGCGGGAAAACCCGGGAAAATTTCGACACCGAGCGCCTCGGCCTGCTGACCCAGCCAGCGCGTCACGTTCGCGAGCGAAATGACGTAGTTGCCGTGGTTTTTGAAGTTATCGGGCAGCGCCCAGTTGGGCACGGCCTTCGCGCCGGTTGCGGTGAGGAACAGGAAGCGGTCCTCGGTGACGGGAACGTCCAGCGGCGCACCTTTGTCCTTCCAGTCGGGGATCAGTTCGGTGATGGCGCGCGGGTCCATGACTGCGCCCGAGAGGATATGCGCCCCGATCTCCGAGCCTTTTTCGAGTACGCACACGCCAAGCTCGACGCCCTGCGCGGCGGCGCGCTGCTTCAGGCGGATCGCCGCCGACAGCCCGGCCGGGCCGCCGC
>NZ_JAAGPQ010000021.1:0-104895 GCF_017104985.1 Paraburkholderia sp. Ac-20342
CGCCAGCCGCTCGCCGTCAGCCGGCGCGGACTGCCGCAGTGCAGCGCGATGCGCGGCGGCGCCGCGAAAAAACGCAGCGGGTATTACCTGAGCGCGCCGATCGATCTGATTGCGCGCGACGGGCGCATAATCCATTGTCAGACGTTGCCTGCGAATCACACGATACTCACCATTGCCGCCAGCCAGGGGAGTCGATCATGCAAGCAAAGAACGAAGAAGCCGTCACGCACCTGCTGAACGATGTCGTCGAATTTGCGCGTGGACGGCTGCCCGAGCCGACCTTCAACATCGTCGAACCTTTCCTGCGGCATTACTACGATTTCGTCGACAGCGGCGATCTGCAAAGCCGCTCGATCGCCGATCTCTACGGCGCGGCGCTCGCGCACTGGCAAACCGCGCAGCGCTTCGCGCCGGGCCAGCAGCGGTTGCGCGTCTATAACCCGATCCTCGAACAGCACGGTTGGCACTCCGATCATACGGTGATCGAGATCGTCAACGACGACATGCCGTTTCTCGTCGATTCGGTGTCGATGGCGGTCAACCGCGAGGGGCTCGCGCTGCATTCGGTCGTGCATCCGGTGTTTCGCATCTGGCGCGCGACCGACGGCAGCATCGAGCGCGTGAGCCAGGGTGCCGAGGAAGCCGGCGATACGCGTTCGCACCTGACCTCGTGCATTCACTTCGAAGTGGACCGTTGCGGCGATGCCGCAAAACTCGACGCACTGCGCGACGACATCGCGCGCGTGCTCGGCGACGTGCGCGCGGCCGTGGAAGACTGGCCGAAGCTGATCGAGTGCGCGAAGGCGACGATCCAGGACCTCAAGGTTCGCGAGACGGGCGCGGAAGGCGTCGAAGCGCGCGCGTTCCTCGAATGGATGGTCGCCGATCACTTCACGTTTCTCGGCCAGCGCGACTACGAACTCGTGCAGCAGGACAGCGGCTATGGTTTGCGCGCCGTGCCGGGCTCGGGCCTCGGCATTCTGCGCGATGCGCTGCGGCCCGCCGGCGCCGCGGAAATCACGCCGCTGCCGCCGGCTGCGACGGAGATCATTGCCGGCACGTCGCCGATCTTTCTGACCAAGGCCAATTCGCGCGCCACCGTGCATCGGCCCGGCTATCTCGACTATGTCGGCATCAAGCTGACCGGCGCGGACGGCAAGGTGAGCGGCGAGCGGCGCTTCATCGGCCTTTACACGTCCACCGCGTATTTCGTTTCGGCTGCGGAAATTCCGATCGTGCGGCGCAAATGCGCCAATATCGTGCGCCGCGCCGCTTTCCTGCCGAAGGGGCATCTGGCGAAATCGCTTGTGACGGTGCTCGAAACTTACCCGCGCGACGAACTGTTCCAGGCCGACGAAGATCAGCTCTACGACACCGCGCTCGGCGTGCTGCGTTTGCAGGAGCATCAGCGCACGCGTCTGTTCGTGCGGCGCGATCGCTTCGACCGCTTCGTGTCGTGCCTCGTGTTCGTGTCGCGCGACAAGTACAACACCGATTTGCGGCAGCGTATCGCCAACCTGCTCGCCGATGCGTTCAACGGCGAGAACGTCGAATTCACGCCGCTGCTCTCGGAGTCGACGCTTGCGCGGATTCATTTCGTCGTCCATGCGAAACCGGGCGGCATGCCGGACGTCGATACGCGCGAGCTCGAAGCGCGGCTCGTACAGGTTGCGCGCCGCTGGCAGGACGATCTTGCCGACGCGCTGCTCGACGTGTATGGCGAAGAGCACGGCAACCGTCTGCTGCAGCATTACGGCGACTCATTTCCCGCCGGCTATCGCGACGACTATCCGGCGCGCACGGCGGTGCGCGATATCGAGCTGATCGAGCGCGTGCAGGGCAGCGAAAGGCTTGCGATGAACCTGTACCGCCCGATCGAATCGGGACCGCGCGCGTTCCGCTTCAAGGTGTATCGCGCGGGCCAGCCGATCGCGTTGTCGCGCAGCTTGCCGATGCTCGAACATCTCGGCGTGCGGGTCGACGAAGAGCGGCCTTATCTGATCGAGGCACTGGGCGCGACGCCGGCATGGATTCACGACTTCGGCCTCGAACTCGCGGACGATGCCGAGTTCGACATCGAGCGCGTGAAGGACCTGTTCGAGGAAGCGTTCGAGCAGGTCTGGACCGGCGCGATCGAAAGCGACGACTTCAATCGCCTCGTCTTGCGCGCGCAACTGAATGCGCGCGAGGTGACGATTCTGCGGGCGTACGCGAAGTATCTGCGCCAGGTGGGCTCGACGTTCAGCGACGCGTATATCGAGCGCGCGGTGACCGGCAATCCGGCGATCGCGCGCATGCTCGTCGAACTGTTTATCGCGCGCTTCGATCCGGCGCTCGGCGCGGTGCGCGAGGCGCGCGTCGAAAGCCGTTTCGCGGCGATAGAGAGCGCGCTCGACCAGGTGCCCAATCTCGACGAGGACCGCATATTGCGGCAGTTCCTCGGCGTCATCAAGGCGACCAAACGCACCAACTACTATCGCTACGACGCCGAAGGGTGGCCGAAGTCGTACCTGTCGTTCAAGTTCGACCCAGCGCAGGTGCCGGGCTTGCCCGAGCCGAAACCGATGTTCGAGATCTGGGTCTATTCGCCGCGTGTCGAAGGCGTGCATTTGCGTGGCGGGCGCGTCGCGCGCGGCGGTTTGCGCTGGTCCGACCGGCGTGAAGACTTCCGCACGGAAGTGCTCGGCCTCATGAAAGCGCAGATGGTGAAGAACGTCGTGATCGTGCCGGTCGGCTCGAAGGGTGGCTTCGTCGTGAAGAATCCGCCGCCGCAAAGCGAGCGCGATGCGTGGATGCGCGAAGGCGTCGCGTGCTATCAGACCTTCCTGCGCGGCTTGCTCGACGTGACCGACAATCTCGCGGGCACCGACGTCGTGCCGCCGCCCGACGTGGTGCGCCACGATCCCGACGACCCGTATCTGGTCGTCGCCGCCGACAAAGGCACGGCCACCTTCTCCGACTACGCGAACGCGATCTCGCAGGAATACGGCTTCTGGCTCGACGATGCGTTCGCGTCGGGCGGCTCGGTCGGCTACGACCACAAGAAGATGGCCATTACCGCGCGCGGCGCATGGGAGTCGGTCAAACGGCACTTCCGCGAGATGGGCGTCGACACGCAGAGCATGAACTTCACGGTGGTCGGTGTCGGCGATATGTCGGGCGACGTGTTCGGCAACGGCATGCTGTTGTCGCCGCATATCCGGCTCGTTGCCGCATTCGATCACCGGCACATCTTTCTCGATCCCGATCCCGACCCGGCCGCGAGTCTCGCCGAGCGCGAGCGGCTGTTCATGCTCGACCGTTCGAGCTGGGCGGACTACGATCCGTCGCTGATCTCGGCGGGCGGCGGCGTGTTCCCGCGCAGCGCGAAGACGATTCCGTTGTCGGTGGCGGTGCAGTCCGCGCTCGGCATCAACGCGGCGGCACTCGCGCCGGCCGAACTGATGCGCGCGATTTTGCAGGCACCGGTCGATCTGCTTTATAACGGCGGCATCGGCACCTATGTGAAGGCGAGCCGCGAAACGCATCAGCAGGTCGGCGATCGCGCGAACGACGCGATTCGCGTGAGCGGCGCCGATCTGCGCTGCAAGGTCGTGGCCGAGGGCGGCAATCTCGGCCTGACGCAATTGGGGCGCATCGAATTCGCGCAGCGCGGCGGCCGCATCAATACCGATGCGATCGACAATTCCGCAGGCGTCGATTGTTCGGATCACGAAGTCAACATCAAGATTCTGCTCGGGCTCGTCGTCGCCGACGGCGAGATGACCGAGAAGCAGCGCAATGCCCTGCTCGCCGAAATGACCGACGAAGTGGGCCTGCTCGTGCTGCGGGACAACTACTATCAGACCCAGGCGTTGTCGATCGCGGGCCGCTTCGGCGTCGAACTGCTCGATGCCGAAGCGCGCCTGATGCGCTATCTGGAACGTGCGGGGCGGCTCAATCGCGTGATCGAGTTTCTGCCCACCGACGAGGAAATCGCCGAACGCGCGGCCGCGAAGCAGGGCCTGACGACACCCGAGCGCGCCGTGCTGCTCGCCTACAGCAAGATGTGGCTATATGACGCACTGCTCGATTCGTCGATGCCGGAAGACCCGCTCGTCGGCGACATGCTGATCGAGTACTTCCCGAAACCATTGCGGCAGCGTTTCCGCGAACCGATGCAGCGCCATCCGCTGCGCCGTGAAATTCTCGCGACGCATCTGACCAATGCACTGGTGAATCGCGTGGGCTGCGAGTTCGTGCATCGGCTGATGGAAGAAACCGACGCGCAGCCCGGCGACATCGTGCGCGCTTGCATCATGGCGCGCGACGTGTTCGATCTCGACCAGATCTGGAGCGATATCGACGCGCTCGACAACCGCGTTCCCGATGACGTGCAGGCGCGCATGTTCGCCGAAGTCGCGCGGCTCGTCGAACGTTCGGCGCTGTGGTTCTTGCGGCATCTGCAATCGGGCGCGGCCGGCGACGACGTGGCCGGTTTGCTCGCGCGCTGCCGCGATGCGGCGCAGCGCCTCGCGCCGCAATGGCCCGCGTTGCTGCCGCGCGCGGATCTCGAAGCGCTTTCCGAGCGGCAGCGCGGCTTCGTCGATGCCGGTGTCGATAGCGACCTCGCGGTGCGTATCGCGAGCGGCGAGGTATCGGCGGCGCTGCTCGATATCGCCGAAGTCGCATCGACGTGCGGGCGCAGTCTCGAACAGGTGGCAGGCGTCTACTTCGCGCTCGGCACGCTATTGAACTATGGCTGGATCAGCGAGCGCGCGGCTTCGCTGCCGGCGCCGACGCACTGGGACATGCTGGCGCGCGCCTCGGCATTGGCCGAACTCGCGCGGCTCAAGCGCGCGCTGACCACGAGCGTGCTGGCGGACGCGAACGAGGCATCGACGCCGGACTCGCTCGTGCAGGCGCGGCACGAAAAACGTGCCGCGCAGATCGAGCGTTATACGCGTCTGCTGGCCGACTTGCGCGCCACCGGCGGCGCGAGTCTTTCCGTTCTGCTCGTGGTCGTGCGCGAGATGGCGGCACTGGAAAGGGCACAGTGAGCGTCCGAGGGGGAGCGTGGCGACAGGAGAGACGGCGCGCATGGAAGGGCTCGACTACCGACCGCGTACATCGGCAGCTCGTGGAGCGAGGTAGCATAAGATGACGCGGCTCAGCGCGGCGAGTTGGATGTGTCCAACTCGCCGTGTTCATAATACGGGAGTTGCCTGTCGGCAACTTCCGATAAAACTCAGATAAAACTCACGGATGCCTTCCCGAAGATGAAAGAAGAATCGCCGAAAGCCATTTTTTATGCACTCGCCGCCAATCTCGGTATCGCTGTCTGCAAGTTCGCGGCGGCGGCGTTTACGGGTTCCGGCGCGATGTTTGCCGAAGCGATTCACTCTACCGCCGACTGCGGCAATCAACTGCTTCTGCTATTCGGCCTGAGCGAAGCGCGCAAGCCGGTCAGTCCCTTGCATCCCATGGGCAGCGGCCGCGAAATCAATTTCTATTCGCTGCTCGTTGCGTTGCTGCTGTTTTTTGTCGGCGGCGCGTTCTCGGTGTATGAAGGCGTGCATCGTGTGATGGCGCGCGAGCCGTTGCAGTTTGCGTTTGTCGCGCTGGCGGTGCTCGGGATTTCAGTGGTGCTCGAATCGCTGTCGCTATGGGGCGCCGTCAAGGAGATTCGCAAGACGCATCCGGATAAAAGCCTGTGGCGCTGGTTTCGCGAGACGCGCGAAGCCGAGCTGCTGGTCGTGGCAGGCGAGGATATTGCCGCTCTCGCGGGCCTCGCGATCGCGTTTATCGCGGTGCTGCTGACAATGGTGACCGGCAATCCTGTCTATGACGCGCTCGGTTCGATCGGCGTGGGTTTCCTGCTCATGGTGATTGCGTGGCTTGTTGCGCGTGAAGTGAAATCGATGATCGTCGGCGAGTCGGCGAGCCCGGAAGTGCGCCGCGCGATCGAGGCGCATCTGCATGCGCGCGAGGAGATTCGCAGCATCATCAATATGATTACGCTGCAATGGGGGCGTCATGTCGTCGTCGCGGTGCAGGCGGAAATGATCGATTATGCGAGCGGCCGCGCGATGGTCGATGCGATCAACGTGATCGAAGCCGATTTGCAGGCCACCTTTCCGCAAGTGCGTTGGGTGTTCTTCGAGCCCGACGTGCCGCGCGAAGCATAAAGCCGCGTCGCGACGCGCATTCGCGAGCGCTTTCGAATGGCGCTTCGCCCGCGAAGCGATGCTTGCGGGCACAGCGCACATATCGCACATATCGCGCATATCAGCCGCATCACACCCGGCGCCGCGAGCGACAACCTACACTCAATCTCAATGTTGCAACGGACGATACGGCATCCACACGGGCGTATCGCTATTCCAGTTGTCCAGTTCCGACGGTGTCATGGTGAGCTCCTTGATGAAGAGTGCGCGGGCGACGAATCGGCGACCACTTCCGATGGAAAATCGATCGTCGCGCCGAGCGCGCTTTGGCTGATGCGTTACTGACCTGCCGCTACACGAGTCACGTTGCCGCTCGTGCCTTCCTGTAGCGCGATACGGGCCGTTTGCGTTTGGCCGATCAGACCTTTGTCCGGATACGCGTTGCGATTGAGCGAGGGCAGCGAACCGTCGCGATACGCGGCGACCAGTTCGGCCTTGACTTCGGCACGTGTTTTCGTACTCGCGGCCGCCGCCGGTTGCGTGTCGTAAGTGCCCGCGCGGCCAATGCCGCCACCGCCTTGCGCAAATACCGGAGCGCTGACGAGCAGCGAAAGAGCGAGACCTGCCAGCAGATTGCGTTTCATGATTCACTCCTGTCGATTCCTTGGCAGCGCGGATGGCGCTGCGACAGGGTGAACTGTAGAGGTCGGTGCGGTGCGGGTAAATCCCGCTTTCGCGAAATGAATTGTCGCGATTTCAGAACAATCGCGCGTGAGGCCGGGCCATCGCCGCGACTGCGCCGGCTGCGACGAGGCTTTAAAAAAACCGCGGCATTGGAGCCGCGGCTGTAATTCACTGTTTCAGTTTGCGTACTTTTGAGTACTTCAATGTGGGCAGAGCCACGCAGCGCGTCGGGGACGCTGATGAGGTTCTCATGCGACCCACTCGGTCATCATCGGCGTATCGCGTACCGGGGCCGACTCGCGTTCTTCCAAAGTGCGCTTCGTGCAGGTGGCGTCGAGACTGTAGCGTCCGCTCAGCAGCGGGCAACGCTCGAACACTTCCGCGATCCAGTCCACGAACACGCGGACTTTCGGCGACAGATGGCGGCTGTGCGGATAGACGGCGGAAATCGGCATCGGCAGAGGCTTCAACTCCGGCAGCGCTTCGACGAGCTGGCCCGAACGCAGATGCGGCAGCACCATGAAGAGCGCCGGCTGAATCAGGCCGAAGCCTTCGAGTCCGCAAGTCACGTAGGCATCCGCGTCGTTGACCGACACGATGCTCTTCATCTTCACTTCCACTTCGTTGCCGTTCACGAGGAACGCCCAGTCGAGGGTGCGGCCCGTGCGGCTCGAGAAGTAATTGACGGCCTTATGGTTGTCGAGATCTTCGAGCGACGCGGGCATGCCCGCGCGCTCGATGTAGTCCGGCGACGCGCAGGTCACGCCCTCGAACAGGCCGATGCGGCGCGCGACCAGTGACGAATCCTGCAGCGCGCCGACCCGCAGCACGCAATCCACGCCTTCCTGCAGCAGGTCTACCGGCCGGTCGGTCAAACCGAGCTGCAGGTCGATGTCCGGATAGCGCGTGTGGAATTCGCACAGCGAGGGAATCACGATCAGGCGGCCGAGCGACCCCGGCATGTCGATGCGCAGCTTGCCGTGCGGCTTCTTGTTGCCGCTCTGAAAACTGGCTTCGGTTTCCTCGACGTCCGCGAGGATGCGCACGCAGCGCTCGTAATACGCGGCGCCGTCCGGCGTCAGCGACAGACGCCGCGTGGTCCGGTGCATCAGGCGGGTGCCGAGAAACGCTTCGAGGTTCTGAATAATCGTGGTGACCGACGCGCGCGGCAAATCGAGCGTTTCCGCCGCGCGGGTAAAGCTGTTGGTGTCGACGACACGGGTGAACACTTGCATGGCCTGAAGCCGGTCCATCGCAAACCTCCATGAAGACGGGCGCAGTGGCGGAGTGGAATCCGCGGAGCAATCGCGGTGGATTGTTCAGAGGCACCGAATTGTGTTGCCGGATTATAGGCATTTATTTACGAGTCTGCCGAACCCACAATTCGCACCATTGAAGTTTTGTGCGCATTTGCGCGGCTCGACATGGATGCATTCAAATCGCCGTATTCCTTTGTTCCCGTGGACGACAGCGCCGCGGAAGCCAATGAGGCGGCACTCGAAATCACCGACGTACAGATCGACGGACACGCACAGGAAATCACCCTGCGTTTGTACCGGCTTGCGAAAAAGACCGCACTGCCGGTACTGCTTTATTTCCACGGCGGCGGCTTTACCCGGGGCTCGATAGAGCAGGCCGACTTTGCCGCGCGCTATTTCGCGGAACACTTGCCGGCGCTCGTCGTGTCGGTCGGCTATTCGCTTGCGCCGCAGTTTCCGTTTCCGGCTGCGCCCGAAGACGCGCATCGCGCGGCGCTATGGGTGCAGACGCGGGCGCGTGCTTTCGGCGGCAATAGCAGAAAGATCGGCGTGGCCGGTCACGATGCGGGCGGCCAGCTGGCGAACTGTCTCGCCTTTATCGCGCGCGACCGCGGCGACGTGCCGATCGCCGCGCAGGCGCTGTTCGGACCGATGCTCGATCCGAGCCTGACGCGTCTTGGCGACGAGCGGCGCCTCGGTTCCGACATCACCGCGAGCGAGTGCGCCGCGTGTTATCGCGCGTATCTGCCGAAAGCCTCGCAGCGCATGCATCCGTACGCGGCGCCGCTCGAATCGGCGCGGCTCGCGGGTTTGCCGGCCACGCTGATCGCGACCGCGCAGAACGACGTGCTGCACGTCGAGGCCGAGAAGTATGCAAGCAATCTGATCGACGCGGGCGTGCAGACCCAGGTGGCCCGCTATCCGAGCGTTTCGCACGCGGCGCTCGCCGATCATCCGCCCGCGTTGCAGGAAGCGGTGCGCTTTTTTCAGTGGCGCTTCGACACGCGCGCGCATCGATAAACAGAATTTCAATCAACGATACCGGAGCTACACATGACCATCCTTCCACTTTCCCGCCGCCGCGTGGCGTTTGCCGCGCTAGCCGTGCTCGTGCTCGCCGGGCTCGGCACGTTCGGCGCGATTCGCGTCGATGCGAGTTCGCCGGCCGCGCCGACCATCGTGCCCGAGGTCGACGTCGCGACCGTCGTGCAAAAGACGATCACCGACTGGCAGAGTTATTCGGGCCGTCTCGAAGCCGTCGAGAAAGTCGACGTGCGTTCGCAGGTGCCGGGCACGATCGTCTCGGTCAACTTCAAGGACGGCGCGCTCGTGAAGAAAGGCGACACGCTGTTCGTGATCGATCCGCGTCCGTATGCGGCCGAAGTCGATCGCGCCGAAGCCCAGCTCGCGGCCGCGCAGGCGCGCACGGGCTACACGCAAAGCGACTGGGAGCGCGCGCAGCGACTGATCGCCGACAACGCCATTGCCAAGCGCGACTACGACGAGAAGCAGAACGCCGCGCGCGAGGCGAGCGCGAACCTGAAGGCCGCGCAAGCCGCGCTCGAAACCGCGCGCATCAATCTCGGCTACACGAAGATCACGGCGCCGGTGTCGGGCCGCGTGTCGCGCGCGGAGATCACGGTCGGCAACGTCGTGTCGGCGGGCGCGAGTGCCGCGCCGTTGACCACGCTCGTGTCGGTTTCGCCGATCTACGCATCGTTCGACGCGGACGAACAGACCTACCTGCAATACCTGAGCCGCGCGAAGGACGGCAGCAAGGTGCCGGTCGAACTCGGTCTCGCCGATGAAACCGGCTACTCGCGCAGCGGCACGATCGAGTCGGTCGACAACCGCCTCGATACGTCGTCGGGCACTATCCGTGTGCGCGCGAAGTTCGACAACGCGGACGGCGCGCTGATTCCGGGCCTTTACGCGCGCGTGAAAGTGGGCGGCAGCGCGCCGCACCCGGCGCTGTTGATCGACGATGCCGCGGTCGGCACCGACCAGGACAAGAAGTTCGTGCTCGTGGTCGATCAGGGCAACCACGTCGTCTATCGCGAGATCTCGACGGGCGCGATGCAGGGCGATCTGCGCGTCGTCAAGGACGGTTTGAAGCCGGGCGACCGCATCGTCGTGAACGGCATTCAGCGCGTGCGTCCCGGCGATGCGGTTCGCGCACACATGGTGCCGATGACGGCCGACCAGGACCCGAACAGCGCACCGCTCGCGCAAACGCGCGCGAAGGCGGACGCCGGCGCGGACAGCACGAAGAGCACAAAGGGCAATTCGTGAGCCGCACGCGCCAGCGCGCATGTTTCAACGTTAAGAGCTTCCCATGAACATATCCAAATTCTTCATCGATCGCCCGATCTTTGCAGGCGTGCTATCGGTCTTGATCCTGCTCGGGGGCATCATCTCGCTGTTCAAGCTGCCTATTTCCGAGTATCCGGAAGTGGTGCCGCCGTCGGTGGTGGTGCATGCGCAGTATCCGGGTGCGAATCCGAAAGTGATTGCCGAGGCGGTCGCCGCGCCGCTCGAAGAGCAGATCAACGGCGTCGAAAACATGCTGTATATGCAGTCGCAGGCGAATAGCGACGGCAATCTCACGCTCACCGTGACGTTCAAGCTCGGCACCAATCCCGACCTCGCGACGCAACTGGTGCAGAACCGCGTCAACCAGGCGCTGCCGCGTCTGCCCGAAGACGTGCAGCGGCTCGGCGTGACGACGATCAAAAGCTCGCCGACGCTGACGATGGTCGTGCATCTGATCTCGCCGAACGACCGCTACGACATGACGTATCTGCGCAATTACGCGCTGCTCAACGTGAAGGATCGGCTCGCGCGGATTCAGGGCGTCGGCGAAGTGCAGTTGTGGGGTTCGGGCGACTACGCGATGCGTATCTGGCTCGATCCGCAAAAGGTCGCGCAGCGCGGGCTGACCGCGACCGAAGTCGTCAATGCGATTCGCGAGCAGAACATTCAGGTGGCGGCCGGCGTGATCGGCGCATCGCCGTCGGTGCCGGGCACGCAGTTGCAGTTGTCGGTGAATGCGCGCGGCCGTTTGAAGACCGAGAGCGAATTCGGCGACATCATCGTGAAGACCGCGCCCGATGGCGGCGTGACGTATCTGCGCGATATCGCGCGTATCGAACTTGCGGCGTCGGAATACGGCCTGCGTTCGTTGCTCGACAACAAGCCCGCCGTTGCACTGGCCATCAACCAGGCGCCCGGTGCGAACTCGCTTGCGATTTCCGAACAGGTGCGCGCGGCGATGAAGGAACTCTCCGCAGACATGCCGGCCGGCGTCGAATACCGGATCGTCTACGACCCGACGCAATTCGTGCGTTCGAGTATCGAGGCGGTGATCCACACGCTGCTCGAAGCAATCGCGCTCGTTGTGATCGTCGTGATTGTGTTTTTGCAGACGTGGCGTGCGTCGATCATTCCGTTGATCGCGGTGCCGGTGTCGATCGTCGGTACGTTCTCGCTGCTGCTGGCATTCGGTTTTTCGATCAACGCGCTCTCGTTGTTCGGCATGGTGCTCGCGATCGGTATCGTGGTCGACGACGCGATCGTGGTGGTGGAGAACGTCGAGCGCAACATCGAAAACGGGCTCAGTGCGCGCGATGCGACCTACAAGGCGATGCGCGAAGTGAGCGGGCCGATCATCGCGATTGCGCT
This sequence comes from Paraburkholderia sp. Ac-20342, assembly GCF_017104985.1. Taxonomy (NCBI): domain Bacteria; kingdom Pseudomonadati; phylum Pseudomonadota; class Betaproteobacteria; order Burkholderiales; family Burkholderiaceae; genus Paraburkholderia; species Paraburkholderia sp. Ac-20342. The sequence goes on from NZ_JAAGPQ010000021.1 coordinate 11,771, forward strand.
GACACTTGTTGCCGTGTTCGTGCCGCTCGCGTTCATGACGGGTCTCACGGGCCAGTTCTACAAGCAGTTCGCCATGACTATCGCGATCTCGACGGTGATCTCGGCGTTCAATTCGCTGACCTTGTCGCCGGCCCTGTCCGCGTTGCTGTTGCGCGGCCACGGCGCGAAGGAAGACTGGCTGACGCGCGTGATGAACCGTGTACTCGGCGGCTTCTTCAGGCGCTTCAACAAGGTCTTTCATCGCGGCTCGGAAGCCTATGGCCGTGGCGTGACCGGTGTGTTGCGACGCAAGGGCGCGATGCTCGTGGTGTACGCGATCCTGCTCGGCGCGACCGTCTTGATGGCGCGCGTGGTGCCGGGCGGCTTCGTGCCCGCGCAGGACAAGGAGTATCTGATCGCGTTTGCGCAGTTGCCGAACGGTGCATCGCTCGATCGCACCGAGAAGGTGATTCGCGACATGAGCGCGATCGCGCTGAAGCAGCCGGGCGTGGAAAGTGCGGTGGCGTTCCCCGGTTTGTCGGTGAATGGCTTCACGAATAGTTCGAGCGCGGGCATCGTGTTCGTCACGCTGAAGCCGTTCAAGCAGCGTGGCAGCAGGAAGCTCTCGGCCGGTGCGATTGCCGGCGCGCTGAACCAGCAGTATGGCGCGATCAAGGACTCGTTCGTCGCGGTGTTCCCGCCGCCGCCGGTGCTCGGCCTCGGCACGCTCGGCGGCTTCAAGATGCAGCTCGAAGATCATGGAGCGGTCGGTTACGCCGAACTCAACAAGGCGGCGGAAGCATTCGTGAAGCGCGCGGCGCAGACGCCTGAGCTCGGCCCGACGTTCTCGAGCTATCAGATCAACGTGCCGCAACTGAACGTCGATCTCGATCGCGTGAAGGCCAAGCAGCTCGGCGTGCCGGTCACCGACGTGTTCGACACGATGCAGATCTATCTGGGCTCGCTTTACGTGAACGACTTCAACCGCTTCGGCCGCGTGTATCAGGTGCGGGTGCAGGCGGATGCGCCGTTCCGTCAACGTGCCGACGACATCCTGCAACTGAAGACGCGCAATGCTTCGGGCGAGATGGTGCCGCTCTCGTCGCTGGTCACGGTGACGCCGACATACGGACCGGAGATGGTGGTGCGCTACAACGGCTACACCGCGGCCGACATCAACGGCGGTCCGGCGCCCGGCTATTCGTCGGGGCAGGCGCAGGCCGCGGCTGAGCGCGTGGCTGCCGAAGTGCTGCCGCGCGGCGTGAAGCTCGAATGGACCGACCTCACGTATCAGCAGATTCTCGCCGGCAATGCGGGCATGTGGGTGTTCCCGATCAGCGTGCTGCTCGTGTTTCTCGTGCTTGCGGCGCTGTATGAAAGCCTGACGCTGCCGCTCGCGGTGATCCTGATTGTGCCGATGAGCGTGCTGTCCGCGCTGACCGGCGTGTGGCTCACCGGCGGCGACAACAACATCTTCACGCAGATCGGCTTGATGGTGCTGGTGGGTCTGTCGGCGAAGAACGCGATCCTGATCGTCGAATTCGCGCGCGAACTCGAACATGATGGACGCACGCCGCTCGCGGCGGCGATCGAGGCAAGCCGCTTGCGGTTGCGGCCGATTCTGATGACGTCGATCGCCTTCATCATGGGCGTGGTGCCGCTGGTGCTGTCGAGCGGCGCGGGCTCGGAGATGCGTCACGCGATGGGTATTGCGGTGTTCTTCGGCATGCTCGGCGTCACGCTGTTCGGCCTGATGCTGACGCCGGTGTTTTATGTGGTGCTGCGTTCGCTCGCGGGTGGGACGATCCACGTCGCGCAGAAGGACTCGCCGCGCTATGGCACGGCCGTCACGGACGCCTGAGGAGAAAACAATAATGAAACGCTTTGAATCTCGCTTTGCCTCTTTGAGCGGCTGGGGCCGCGCGGCGGCAAGCGGTTTGCTGGTCGCGCTGCTGGCGGCGTGCTCGCTGGAGCCCGTGTACAAGCGGCCGGACGTCGATGCGCCGGCCGCGTTCAAGGAAGCGCCGGCGGTAACGGCCGCGCCGGCAGCGGCGGCCTCGGGCGCCACCGATGCATCGGCACAGAACGCCGGCACATGGAAGCCCGCTCAACCGTCCGATGACGCATTGCGCGGCGAATGGTGGAAGGTGTTCGGCGACTCGCAACTCGACGCGCTCGAAGCGCAGGCCGCCGCCGCGAATCAGGATCTGAAGGCCGCGGCGGCGCGCGTGCAGCAGGCGCGCGCGGTGACGCAGGCGGCGAAGTCCGACTGGTTTCCGAAGTTCGACGCGGGCTTCGGCCCGACGCGCGAGCGGGCGTCGGCGGCGTCGCAATTCCAGCCGGACAGCGTGGGCGGCACGACCGGCACGATCTGGCGCGCGCAGATGGGCGCGTCGTACGAGGCGGATCTGTTCGGGCGGGTCGGCTCGAACGTGAACGCGTCGCGCGCCGACGAGCAGCAAAGCGAAGCGCTGTTCCGTTCGGTGCAGTTGTCGTTGCAGGCCGACGTCGCGCAGAACTACTTCCTGTTGCGCGAACTCGATACGGACCAGGACCTGTATCGCCGCACCGTCGCATTGCGCGAGGACGCGCTGAAGCTCGTCGAGCGGCGCTTCAAGGAAGGCGACATCAGCGAACTCGACCTTGCGCGCGCCCGCAACGAACTGGCGAGCGCGCGTGCCGATGCGGTGGGCGTCGCGCGTCAGCGGGCGGCCTCGGAGCATAGCCTTGCGATTCTGCTCGGCAAGCCGCCCGCCGATTTTTCGTTTGCCGAAGCACCGCTCGTGCCGGTAACGGTGCGCGTGCCGGCCGGTTTGCCGTCGGCGCTGCTCGAACGGCGCCCCGATATCGCGGCGGCCGAACGCGCGATGCAGGCCGCGAACGCGCGCGTCGGGCTTGCGAAGTCGGCGTTCTTCCCGAAGCTCGATATCACCGGCGCGTTCGGTTTCGAATCGGCGACGCTCGGCGATCTGTTCATGTGGTCGAGCCGCGCGTTCATTCTCGGGCCGTTCGCGGGCACCGCGTTGACGCTGCCGATCTTCGACGGCGGGCGCCGCAAGGCCAACCTCGCGCAGGCGCGCTCGAAGTATGACGAGGACGTCGCGCAGTATCGTCAGCAGGTGCTCGTGGCGTTCCGCGAGGTCGAGGACAATCTCGCCGATCTGCGCCTGCTCGACGATCAGATGCGCGAGCAGAACAATGCGGTCGACGCCTCGCAACGGGCCGCGCATCTGTCGCGTACGCAGTACACCGAAGGTGCGGTCAGCTATCTCGACGTGATCGACGGCGAGCGCCAGGTGCTGCTGTCGCAATTGCAGGCGAGCCATCTGGCGGGCACGCAGGCGGTGGCGACGGTGAATCTGATTCGTGCGTTGGGCGGCGGCTGGGGCGATGTGAAAGCGGACGATACCGCGGTGGGGGCGGCTCCGGTGCCAGCGGATGCGGTTCCTGCCGGGGCTTCTGGCGCTGCGGCGGCTTCGCTCGCTGCTTTGCCCTCTGCTTCGTCGAACTCCGCGTCTGAGGCCGTCTCCGTTCCGGCGCAGCAGCAGGTGGCGAAGCGCTAACCGGTTGTTCGACCGGTTGAGGCTCAACGCCGTCAACGGTCGCATCACCAAGGCATTACCAACGCCGGGCCGCGCAAAAGCGCCGCCCGGCGTTTTTGCGTCCAAATCGTTTTTCGCGCTTTCCTTCTGCCAATCGCTTCGTAGACCTCGCATGCACGGCTCTCTATGATCGTCCGGATGCAACCATCGACTACTCCAGGGCAAGCCAGTGACTTTCGTGCGTGACGGCATCGAGCAGATTCGCGAACCTCAACAGGCGCAGCCCGCGCGCGACCTGACGGCGTTGCTCCAGGCGCTGCGTGCCAGCGCCGCGCAGCGCGATCGCGAAGGCGGCCATGCCGCGCGGGAAAAACAGTGGATCGCCGATGCGGGACTGCTCACGCTCGCCGTGCCGCGCGAATTCGGCGGCGCGGGCGCAGGCTGGTCCGACATCTACGATGTGATTCGCCAACTCGCGCGCGTCGACAGCGCGCTCGCGCATCTGCTCGGCTTCACCTGCCTGCAAATCGTGAGCCTCGACGTGTGGGGCAATCCGCAGCAACGCGCGCACTATCTGCGAGGCAGCGTCGAACATCGCTGGTGGTGGGGCAATGCGGTCAATCCGCTCGATACGCGGCTCGTTGCAACGGCAACCGGAGACGGCGGCTATCTGCTCGACGGCCAGAAAGGCTTTTGCTCCGGCACGCGCGGCTCGCAGATGATGACCGTGTCCGCGCACGATCCCGTCACCGGCAAGCCGGTGTTCGCCGTGGTGCCGACCGAGCGCGCGGGCATTGCCGTGCACGACGACTGGAATCCGATCGGCCAGCGTCAGACCGACAGCGGCAGCGTGTCGTTCGTGCGGGTCCGCGTCGCGCCCGACGAAGTGCTGGTGCGGCCCGACACGCCGTATGCGAGTCTGCGCACGCTGATCTCGCAACAGGTGCTGACCAATCTGTTTGTCGGCCTCGCGCAGGGCGCGCTCGACGCGGCGCGCGCGTACGTGCATGAGCATGGCCGACCGTGGATCGCGTCCGGCGTGAGCCAGGCCACCGACGATCCGTATCTGATCCAGCGTTTCGGCGAAATGCATATCCAGGCGGTCAGTGCGGAAGCGCTGGCCGTGCGTGCCGCGAACGCGCTCGACGAGGCGTGGCGGCAGGGCATGTCGCTCGAAGCAGGCACGCGCGCGCGGGTGGCGCTCGTGACGTCGGAAGCGAAGGTCGTGGCGCACCGCGCGGCGCTCGACGTCGGCGAAAAGCTGTTCGACGCCTGCGGTGCCCGTGCGACGCACGCGCCGCTCGCGCTCGACCGCTTCTGGCGCAACGCGCGCGTGCATACGCTGCACGATCCGCTCGACTATCGCGTGCGCGACGTCGGCCGCTACGCGCTAAACGGCACGCTGCCCGAGGTTTCTTTGTACACTTGAGGCCGTTTGCGACCGCCCGCGTGGGGCGTCGCGTCGATTCCCCTCAAGAGATTCCCGGCTTGTTCTTCAAATTACCGACTACCGCCACCGCGCCGTTCTGCCCGTCCGAGGTGCAGGGCTCAGTGGCCGTCCCGGCGCAAGCGCCGTTCTGGAAAAAGATCCTGCAATTCGCGGGGCCCGGTCTGCTGGTTTCGATCGGCTATATGGACCCGGGCAACTGGGCCACGGCAATCGAAGCCGGATCACGCTACGGCTACAGCCTGCTGTTCGTCGTGCTGCTGTCGAGCCTCGCGGCGATGGCGCTGCAATGTCTGAGCATGCGGCTCGGCATCGCCACCGGACGCGACCTCGCGCAACTGTCGAGCGCGCGCTACTCGCCGCGCGTCGCGCGCGTGCAATGGCTGCTCGCGGAACTGTCGATCATCGCGTGCGATCTCGCCGAGGTGCTCGGCGGCGCGCTCGCGTTCCATCTGCTGTTCAATTGCTCGCTGACCACCGGCGTGTTGCTGACCGCGTTCGATACGCTGATCGTGCTCGGCCTCAAGGGCAAGAATTTTCGCGACCTCGAAGCGATCATGCTCGGGCTGATCGCGACGATCGGTGTCGGCTATATCATCGAGCTGGCGCTCGTCGGGCCGCATTGGCCGTCGGTCGCGCATGGGCTGATTCCGTCGTGGCAGGCGCTCAGTTCGCGCGAGCCGATGTATCTCGCGATCGGCATCCTCGGCGCGACGGTGATGCCGCATAACCTGTATCTGCATTCGTCGATCGTACAAACGCGTGCGGTGAAGCGCGACTCGGCCGGCATCCGTTCGGCGATCAGCCTGTCGCGCATCGATACGATCGTGTCGCTCGTGCTCGCGGCGCTCATTAACATGGCGATCCTGATACTGGCCGCCGCGGCGTTTCACGCGACCGGCCACCAGGCCGTCACGCAGATCGAGGATGCCTACCGGCTGCTCGCGCCGATCGTCGGCACCGGCTTCGCGGCGCTGCTGTTCGCGATCACGCTGCTCGCATCGGGACAGAGCTCGACCTTTACCGGCACGGTGGCGGGGCAGGTCATCATGGAAGGCTTCCTGAAGATGAAGATTCCGTGCTGGCAGCGGCGCTTCATCACGCGCGCGCTCGCGCTGATTCCCGCGCTGATCGGCGTGCGGATGCTCGGCAACGGTGCGGTCGGCCAACTGCTCGTCGCGAGCCAGGTCGTGCTGAGCCTGCAATTGCCGTTCGCGCTCTATCCGCTGATTCGCATGACGAACGATCGCTCGCTGATGGGCGAGTTCGCCAACAGACTGCCGACGCGGCTGCTCGCGTGGACGCTGTTCGTGGCGATCAGCGCGGCGAATCTGTGGCTCGTTGTGCAGACGGTCGGGCTTGCCGGCTGATCGCGGCAGTCTTGAACGGCAGGGCCGTTGGCGTTGCCGTTGTCATTGATGACGGTGACGGTGACGGCGAAAAAAAATCCGCATAGCCGGTTCGACTCTGCGGACTCTTCTTTCTTATAGGCTTCGATTCGAATCGACTGGCCCCGTCTCCTCGGATCGACTCAATGTATTCAGGCGGCCTGAGCGACCTGCGCTGCTTCGAGCGCTTCCTGGCGGGCTGCTGCTGCTTTCTTGGTCTTGCCGGCCCGCGACGGCGGCTGGCACGCACCGCATACGACGTTATGCTGCAGGTCGTGCTTATGCGCGACAAACTTGCCCGAGCAACGGCAGCATGGGGTCAACTGCAGAATGTCGGCGTCGAAGAAACGCACGAGCGTCCATGCGCGCGTCAGGTCCAGCACCGGTTCGGTCTCGCTGTGCTGGCAGTGTTCGAGATACAGCCGATACCCCTTGGTCAGTGCGTCCAGATGCGAGCAGCGCGCTTCGTTCTTGAGGAACAGGTAGGTGTTGTAGAACAGCGATGCATGAATGTTCGCGAGCCACGTCATGTACCAGTCCGCCGAAAACGGCAGCATGCCCTTGGGCGGCGACACGCCCTTGACCTCGCGGTACAGGCGGATCATGCGGTCGCGCGAGAGCGTCAGCTCGCTTTCGAGCACCTGCATGCGCGCGCCGAGTTCGATCAGCGCGATCGCGCGGAATACTTCCTGCGCGTCTTCAGTGAGGCTTCGCTTGAGCATTGCAGTTACCTCGATCAAGCAAACTGCTCGGCGGGCTGGCCTGCGAGCAGGATAGCCGCATGGGTCGGCGCGACGGCTGCGTGCTTCGTCGTTTGCGTCAACGCTGACAGCATCGAGTGGTCGTTGAAGCGGAAGAAGCACAACAGCTGCTCGGAAGAGGCCAGCTTGACGATCTGCGCGAGCGACAGCCCGGCCAGCAAATCAGCCAATTCCGACGACAACCCCAGCCGAAACATGCCGACCGGTTTGTCCTCACGCAACATACGCTGCGCAAGCATGATGTAAGACAAGTTGATCTCGCGGATAGAATCCAGCGTCTCGCTGCTACGGTCCATTTTCTCTGTTTCCGAAGCCCCGAATTACTATGTCGGCTTTTAGCCGTTATGTCTTTTCTGCCTCGCCGGCGATTCCCCCCGGCTACATGTCACTGCTTGATACAGACTGCGAATTTTTGATACATCGCGTTACATTTCGTAACAGCTTGGGACGAATTGTATGAAGTGTAAAACCAGAAAGCAATCCCTTCCTGAAAAAATATCTCAAAAAAAGAATCGATTTCCGGTAACTCTTTCACGCTACTGTAATGAACGATGCACGGCGAATCTTCGACTATCCGAAATCCGAGGAAAATCGGTGGAAACCTTGCAGGGAGGGCCTCTGGCTTAATTGACGTGGCAAATGATTACGATCGGCCGCGAACGGCGAATTGGATTTGGTTTGGAAAGGCAATAGAAAGAATAACTAATGGGCGGTAATAAATACGGCTTTTGTATGTTGAATAGGGTTCGATCAAATGTGTAACAGGATGATGTGGCCTCAGTTACAAACACGGCACTGCCGGGCCACATTTGTAACGTTGAGGCGACAGTTTTGCGGGAGGGGGCTACCTGCGGGGATGTCGGACGGGGTTGGTGTCGGGGCCGAAGAGACGCTATGGACGTGTGCCGGGAACGTAGCCGGCGAAGGCTGCGGTGAGGCGGAGCGCGCTGTGGAAGCCGTCTGACGCGACGGTGCTCCAATAGGTGCCGATATTGCCGCCATGGGCGAGGCGGACGCCGTAGTAGCCGAGCATCGGGTTACCTACCCGGCGTTTATCCCTCGGCCTTCGTGCGCCGGCCGGGTCGATGCAAATTCGCGCAATGCCAGCGTAGTTTGCTGATCCGCGGGAAAGAACGCCTCGATGGCGAGTTCCGACAGCGTGACATCCACTGGCGTACCGAATACCGTGGTCGTGCTGAGAAACGACAGCACGCCGATCGAAGTGCGCAGCCTCAACGGCACCGCTATCTGATTGAGGGCGGTGTCGTCTGGGGCTGCCGCGTCCGCATCCGGTGGTGCGGGATAGGTGGCCAACTCGTCGCGTAGCGCGCCCAGCGCATCGTCGCCGCTGACGTCGATTTGCCGTTGCAGGCGGGCCAGTATGTGCTCGCGCCACGCATGCCAATTGACGATAGACGATGCAATGCCCTGCGGATGCAGGCTCAAGCGCAGCGCGTTGACCGGCGGCTTCAGCAACTCGGGACTGGCACCGCTCAATAGTGGCGCAAGTGCGTTGTTGGCCGCGACGATGGTCCAGTGCCGGTCGATTGCGAGCGCGGGGTAGGGCTCGTGTCCCTTGAGTACCAGTTCGACGGCTTCGCGTGCGGCGGCGAGTTGCGGATCGGAAAGCGGGCGCTCACGAAATAACGGTGCGTAGCCCGCTGCGACGAGCAGCGCATTGCGTGCCCGCAACGGTACGTCGAGCCGTTCGGCCAGGTGCATGACCATTTCGCGGCTCGGCAGCGCGCGGCCCGATTCGACGAAGCTCAGATGCCGGGTTGAAATTTCGGCTTCGGTGGCAAGCAGCAACTGGCTCATGCGTCGCCGCTGACGCCATTCGCGCAGCAGATTGCCAACGGTGCGGCTGGGTAGCGACGCGGGTGAAGCAGCCGTTTGTGCAAGAGAGAGCGTGTTCATGTCTCCGATCATAGTCAAAGCGCGCGAGCAAACCATGACCTGAGAGGTAACGTGCGGCCAGTTTCAATGATCGATACTCGCAGTCCTGCCGGCTTCCGACCGATCTCCTCGAGCGTGCATGGCAATGCGGCAGACCCGGCGTGCCGATATGGCAGTGCGGGGGCACAACGCAAAAAACGCGGAACCCCGATCACGCAGCCACCGCATTCGCGGGCTCAGCGCTAAGCCGGATGTTGAGTGCGCGCAGCAGTTTGAGCACCGTGTCCATGCGCGGTTTGGAGCCGGGCGCAAGTGTCTTGTAGAGGCTTTCGCGACCGAGCCCCGCGTCCGCCGCGATTCGGGTGATGCCGCGCGATTTGGCGACATCGGCGATGGCGGCGAGCAGCGCGTCGGCATTGCTTTCGGCAAGCGCGGCGTTCAGATATGCAGCGACCATTGCGTCGCTGTCGAGGTAGCGCGAGGCATCGAATCGTGCCGTTTTGATCTTGCTCATGATCGTTCCCTTCTGATGGCTTCCCACATTGTTCGGGCATGTTTGATGTCTGCCTTCTGCGTGGATTTGTTGCCGCCGCACAGCAGCAGATACACCGTACGCCCTTCGCGCGCGTAGTAGACCCGATACCCCGGGCCACAGTCGATGCGCATCTCGAACACCCCTTCTTCCAGAAACTTGACGTCGCCGAAATACCCGCGTTCCGCGCGCCGGATACGCACGAGAATTTTTGCCTTGGCTCGCAGGTCTGTGAGTCCGTCGAGCCAATGGTCGAATTCTTCGGTGCAGTTGACCGTGTACGTGGGTGGTGTTGCGATCTGGTATAGATCGTATCCTTTGGGATACTTATTTGCAAGCGTGGAAAACATATCAATAAAACGGTTCGTGCCGTGCCCCTGTTCGTTACTCCCACACCGCGCGCAAGTGCCGCGCGGCCTCCATTCGTCCCACGAGGTTAGCGGTCCTTACGCGTTCTGACGACTCGGCCAAATGGCTAATGCGACGAAAAAATCGCTGCACGGGATGACGTTGCAGACGTCTGCTTACCTGTGACGTAATCGACGCTGCTCACGCGCTCGTTCAATCTTCAAACCGAGCCCGCCGCATACGACGCGTGTGCCGAGCGGAGTGCTCAGTCCTGCCAATCAAGGAGCTTGGGATGAATGCGCATACCGATCTGATCGACCGCTATTTCGATACCTGGAACGAGACCGATGGCACACGCCGCCGCGAACTGATCGCCGCGACGTGGAGCGCCGATGCCGACTATCGCGACCCGCTGCTCGCCGGCGCCGGGCACGACGGTATCGACGCGATGATCCGCGCGGTGCACGAGCGTTTTCCGCATCACACGTTTCGCCGCACGACCGACGTCGACGGCTTCGCGAACCGGCTGCGTTTCTCGTGGGCGCTGACGACGCCGGCGGGCGAAGCGATCGTCAAGGGTTCCGACTTCGGCGTGGTGGATGCGCACGGTCGCCTGCTGGCGGTCACGGGCTTCCTCGACGAAGCTCCGGGCGCCGCCTGACGCTGCCGATAGATAGTCCAACCAGCCGCATTTTTCACGGAGACGATCATGCGCGAGTCCGTAGCCGCCATGTCTGTCACGGTCGACCACGCGTTCGCGCGCGTGTCGGGTGCCGCTGACGCGCTATCAGGCGCGATCGCCGGCTTTGCGCTGCTCGCCGGCGCGCGGGCGTTCACGTTCATCGCATTGCTCGGCTGGCGCGAACCGGTGCTGGGTGGAGCGGGGCTCGTGCTGCTGGCGATGGTCGGGTGGCTGCGTTGGCAGTGCGGCGCAAGCGCGGCTGTGCGTACTACGCAAGGCGGCGGTTGGATGAGGCCGGATGAGCGACAAGCATGCCGGTGACGGCGTACCCGATGCGCGCACTCGCGGGCGGCCACACCGCATGGGAGTGGCCGGCATGGCTTGCTACAATCGACCGTCGCCGCGCGGGGAAAGCCCGTGCGGAAAACATCGCGCGCCAGCCCGAACCGCAAGCCATCAACCGCTGCCATCAACCGCACCACAAGGAGACACCGTGCTGAAGAATCTGGACCCGCTGCTGAACGCCGACATACTGCATGCGCTGCGCTCGATGGGCCACGGCGACGAGCTCGTCATTTGCGACGCGAACTTTCCGGCCGGGTCGGTCGCGTGCGATACCGTGCTCGGCAGGCCATTGCGTCTCGACGGCGTGAGTTCGCCGCGCGCGATTCGCGCGGTGTTGTCGGTGCTGCCGCTCGACACCTTTGTCGATCATCCCGCGTCGCGCATGGAAGTCGTCGGCGAGCCGCACACGATCCCCGCGGTGCAGCGCGAAGCGCAGGCCGAGGTCAACACGGCGGAAGGGCGCGAGGTGCCGTTCGCGTCGATCGAACGGTTTGCGTTTTACGAGCGGGCGCGCGAGGCCTATTGCGTGATCGCAACCGGCGAGGCGCGCGGCTATGGCTGCTTCGTGTTCACGAAGGGCGTGCTGCTCGCGCCGGACGCGGCGGGATGAAGCCGGCGGATTGCCTGGGTCCGGATGGCCATCGGGTCGAGATCGTCACCTATTCGTGAAGGCGAGCGCGCGGCCCCATCGGGCACTTGGAAAAGGCGGTCGTTGCACATATGCTCAGGGGCGAGGCCGGGAACTGCGGCAGCCCATTCGGGTCTGCTGCTTATTCAATTACAGGAGCCCCCTATGTCGCGTCCCGTCGATTACGGCATCATCTTCATCGCCCGTCTTGCCCTTTCCGTGCTGTTCCTGTGGAGCGGGGCGATGAAGCTGCTGGGCTATGCGGGCTTTGTCGGCTACCTGCATTCGAAAGGCGTGCCGTTCGTGCAGATCGCCGCGCCCATTGCGACGGCGGTCGAAGTGCTCGGCGGCCTGCTGCTCGTCGTTGGTTTCAAGATCCGGCCGCTCGCGCTGTTCATGGCCGCGTACACGATCGTCACCGCGGTGCTCGGCCACGATTTCTGGAACGTCACCGATCCGGCAGTGCAACACGACATGGTGATCCACTTCTGGAAGAACATCGGTATCGCGGGCGGCTTCCTGCTGCTGTTCGTGACCGGCGCGGGGCGGATGAGCATCGATGGGGCGCGCGCTCCACGCGGCGGGCTCGGCGGGCTTTGAGGCAGCGCCATCGGCAACCGGCGCGGCACGTTTCGACACGGCACGCATTCCGTAGCACGCGCCTCATTCCGCGGCTATCAAGGGAGCACATCATGATTCAGAACTTCGAGCAGATGATTGGCGGCAAGCTCACGCAATTGTGCGCGAGCCTGGGCGAAGGGCCGACGCCGCATCGCGTGATCATCAGCTTCGCCGATTCGGCGAAGACGCTGGTGGTTCTGGATGCATCGGGATTCATCGGCACGCTGAAGGCGGGAATCGCCGAGCCGGAAAAGCTGATTGCCGATGCGATCGCCAAGGCGCGCAACGAAGGCTTGATCGAACGCGCGGTCGACACCGGCACGATTCAGGAGGGGGCGCTTTAGGCGATGCTGGCGGCGCGCGTTGCTCAGGTGGTTGCTCACGTATCGGTTCAGGCGGTCACGCCTGCATGTCAAAAAACCCCCGCGCTGCGTTGTGCAGCGCGGGGGTTTGTTTTTCATCAACGCGATTCGTTCGCTTTGTCCGATTCGTTCACCTTTTGCTTACCCTTCGCTCATCCGTCGCGTGCGAGCTTCGCGCACGGTCTGTGCCGCCGCATGCGGCTCCGGATGCACGAGGCATGCGAGTATCCCGCCCAGCGCCAGCAGCGCTACCGAGAGGGCAGTCGCCATCTGCATCCCGAGGACGATCTGGGTCGCGGCCGCGCCGCCCGCGAGCGCACCGAAGGCGGCCACGCCCACCGCGCCACCGGCCTGTCGCGCCGTGTTCAGGACCGCCGACGCCGTGCCCGCGCGTTTCGCTTCGGTCGATGCGAGCACGGCGGTGGTCATCGCCGGCACCGCGAGTCCCATGCCCGACGGAATCAGCAGGAACGGCACCAGCAGGCCGGCGAGCGGCGTGGCGGCATCGACGAAATGAAGCAGGCCGTAGCCGAGGCCGGCCGTAATCGCGCCGAGAATCATCGGCACGCGCACGCCGAAGCGCCCGACCACCCAGCCGCTCGCCACGTTCGAAATCAGGAAGCCCCCCGTCAGCGGCAGGAACGCGAGTCCCGCCTGCAACGGCGTGTAAGCGCGCACGCGTTGCAGATAAAGGCTCAGCACGAACACCATCCCGTAGTACGTGAAGTTTACGCAGATGCCGAACAGCACCGCCGCGCTGAACGTGCGCTTGCCGAATAGCGACAGCGGCAGCATCGGGTTCGCGACGCGCCGCTCGACGAACACGAAGGCGCCCGCCGCGACGAGTGCGAGAACGAAGCCGCCGGCCACGATCGGGTGAGCGAGGCCGAGCGGCCGCCATTCGATCACGGCGGCGACGAACGCGGTCAGCGCGACGATCGCGAGACACTGGCCGCCGAGGTCGACACCGCGCGGCGCGGCGTTGGTGTTAGCGCTGCCGCCGACCGCGGTCCGCGCTTCAGGTGGCGTGGCGGCACGCGTGGCTTGCGGACACGGTATCCAGCGCAGCGTCGCGAGCAGGCCCGCCGCGCAGATCGGCAGATTGACGAGGAAAATGCTGCGCCAGCCGAACGCGGCGATCAGCAAACCGCCCGCAACCGGCCCCGCCGCAATCGAAATCGCGCCGGACGCGGTCCACAGGCCGACCGCGCGTGCTCGCAGCCTGGGGTCGTGTCCGTACGACTGATTGAGCAACGCGAGGGAATTCGGCAGCATCGCGGCGGCGCCGATGCCTTGCAGGGCGCGCGCGCCGACCAGCATGGTTGCGTCGAGCGCAAGCCCGCAGGCGAGCGATGCGAGCGCGAACAGCACGATTCCGGCCGCGTACATGCGTCGCGCGCCGAAGCGGTCGCCGAGCGCGCCCGCCGACAGCATCAGCACCGCGAACGCGAGCGTATAGGCATCGACGACCCATTGCAGGCCCGCGACATTCGCCTGCAGGTCCGCACCGATGCGCGGCAGCGCGATATTGACGATGGTCACGTCGAGCTGCGTGACGACGAAGCCGACGCTGACCGTCGCGAGAACGCGGCCAGGAGCGGGCGAGAGGGGGCGGGTACTTGAGTTCATGGCTGCATCGTAAGCCAGATGTGGCGCGCCATGCTTCGGCGCGGCGTGAAGTATGGATGCGGTGGTTGCCGTGGGCGCTTAGGCGACTGAAACCGGTGCGGCTTTGCGCGATGAAAGCTGGCCTTCTCCGGACGTGTTTAATCAGACTGACCGGCTCGATTGAAAGCCGCCGCAACGGCTTTTTCATGGAGATCGACGCAACCGTGCCGCGGCAGACGCAAATTAGGAGTGCTCCTATGGGAGCGAAGGCGGCCACGTCCGAGAATGGTTCGAGTTCGCTTCTCGGGAGTCCATTTCATGCGCGTCGCCGTTTTTCAGCACGACCCGGTCGTGCGCGAGTTGATCGAGCGGGTTCTCGCAAGCTCCGGTTACTTCTGCACGGTATATCGCGACAACCTTGGTATCTCGAAGGCGCTCACCCGTTCCACGGTGGATCTGCTGGTGCTCGACTGGCAGGGCACACGGCCTTTCGGCGCGGAGCTGCTGCACTCGGTGCGCAAAGCCGCCGGCGAGCGCGTGCCGATCATGTTCGTGTCGCGCGACGCATCGGAGCAAAGCATGGTGCGCGCGCTTGTCGACGGCGCGGACGACTACGTCACGTTGCCGTTACGTCCTGAGGAATTTCGCGCGCGCGTCGCGGCGCTGGTGCGGCGCGTTTATCCCGAGCGCCGTCGTGCGGCGGCGAGCTTCGAGCGCGGTCCTTACCGCTTCGACACCGTCGGCAAGCAGGTCATGCTGCGTGGCAAGCGGGTGCCGCTGTCACCCACGCAGTTCGACCTCGCCGCACTGTTCTTCTCCAGCGTCGGCTGGGTGATGTCGCGCGACCATATCTACGCAATAGTCTGGGGCCGCGAACTGAACGATCTGACTCGCACGATCGATAGCCACGTGTCGCGGCTGCGTCAGTTGCTCGAGATCGAGCGGCGCAATGGTTTTAGCTTGCAGCCCGTGTATCGCAGCGGTTATCGGCTGATGGGTGTGCGCGAGGAGGTGGCCAGCGTCGAAGTGGCGGGCGAGGTCGCGCGCACGGCGGCATTCGCGCTGGCGCTGGTCGAAGCGGTTTGAGGGTTTGGCTTCAAATGGCGGCTCGTATGCGGCGGGGTAGTTCGTGCTGAAATTCGCGTCTGACCTTGCCGTGGCTTCTGCGAAAGCGGTGGTCCGGCTTGGCCAAGCCTAGCCTGAGCCGTGCGTCGACGCGACGCGTCGATCGCGCGGGAGGTCACCGGTGCCCACGGCGCCTTGATCGACCCTATCGCCGTGACGAACGACTCGCTGCTGGGCTTCGCGAGTTTGCCGGGCGGCGCGCGGTTCTATAATCGGCCGAATATGCAAACTGCTTCGGCCGTGCCGGCGCAGCGACTCGCGAACGCGTCCTGAACGCATTCAACGAGGTACGGACCAACGGAACCCGCATGATCGACACGCTGGCTTATTCGCTCGAACCGGACGACACGATCTTGTCCGGCATGCTGTCGCACTTCAGATTGCTCGAGCCGGTGTTCGATGCGATGCCGGACGTCGTTTTCTTCGTGAAGGACGCCGCGGCGCGTTACACGCTCGTCAACCGCACGCTTGCCTCGCGCTGCGGCTTCAAGGAGAAGGCCGCGCTGCTCGGCAAGACTGCCGAGGACGTATTCCCGCGCCGCTTCGGGCGCGTCTATACCGCGCAGGACAAGGCGATCATCGACGTTGGCGCCCAGATGCTCGACCAGCTCGAATTGCCTCTGTACCCGGGGCGGACGCCGGGCTGGTGCCTGACCTGCAAGCAGCCGCTGCGCGACGCCACCGGCAAGGTTGTCGGGCTCGCCGGCATTTCGCGCGATCTGAAGACCGGCGAAAGCAGCCATCCGGCCTACAGCCGCCTTGCCGCGGTCGTGCAGTCGATCCAGGAAAACTACGTACAGCCGCTGAATCTGAAGCAACTGGCGGCGCTGGCCAATATGTCGGTCGCGCAACTGGAGCGCTATTTTCACAAGGTGTTTCATCTGACGCCACGCCAGGTGTTGCTGAAGACGCGGCTCGACGCGGCGACCGCGCTGCTGGTGTCGCACGACAAGGTTACGGACGTCGCCGCGCGTTGCGGCTACACCGATCACAGCGCGTTCACGCGGCAATTCAAGGCGACGGTCGGCGTCACGCCGACCGAATACCGGATGCTGCTGCACGGCACGCTGCGCGGCTGAACCGCGCCTCACGCCCATGGCCCGTCGCGGACACCACTATTACGTGTACGTCGTCGCGCTCGACGACACCGTCTGGAACGAGGCGCGCTTTCGCCGCGCGAATCCCGATTACCGGTTTGACAAGCCGTGCGTCTATGTCGGCATGACGGGGCTCGACCCCGATCTGCGTTTCGATCGCCACAAGGCCGGCATTCAGGCCAATCGCTACGTGCGCGATTACGGGCTGCGTCTGCTGCCCGAGTTGTACGAGGTGTTCAATCCGATGCCTTATCGCGGCGCGCAGGATATGGAGGTGGAACTGGCGATCGGGCTGCGCGAAGCGGGGTATGGGGTGTGGCAGGCTTGAGGGGCAAAATGGAAAAGGCCGCGTCGACGATAAACATTGACGCGGCCTCAAATGGATTGCGACGCCTCGCGCGCTGTTGTTACTTGACCCCGAGCCCTCGCAAAACCGCATTGCCCTCGGGCGTTAGGCGGATGTGTGCGGCGCCGGCGTCGTTCGCAATCGTTTCGACGAGACCGGCTTCGTAAAGCTGCGGAATTTCGGGTTTCGCGGATGCGTCGATCGGTGCGTGCAACAGCAGCAGCAACGTTGCCAGTTCATGGTGACTCAGCAGACGGCGCAGGATGGTAGGCCGTTTGGCCGGTGTTTCGTTGATGTTCGGTTCGGGCTGGTTCATGGAGCGCACCTCGTGCTGGATCATGTCCGGGGGATCATGATGACGAAGTCTTAAACGATTCTTAAGACACCATTGTCCTGTAACACCGTGACATGAACGTTGCAATAAAGCGAATTCCGGCGCCCGGAACTTCCCGTGCGCACCGCGCAAACCGCCCGTCAACCCTTATGGGGCGCAGGTCTTGCCCGCCGCTTCGAGCCACAGATTGCTGACGTGACGCTTGCCCGCATAGAAACGGTAAGTCGTCGCGCCGTTGTCGCTGCGTACCTTGATGATGTTCGAGTCGCCGAAATCGAGCATCTGACCCTGCGGGATCTCCGTCGACTTGAATGCGGCGTTGTGATGGTTGGCGATCTGCGTCAGGCAGGAGACGACGTCGTCGACGGAGCGCTGTGTCGTGGTGTCCGTGACGGGCTCGCCGGCATCCGGATTTTTCTGGAAATACGCGCAAGCGCTGACGAGCAGCGGAAGGGACAGGGCGACGGCGAACTTCTTCATATCTCTCCAGGCGTTGATTCAGTGTTTCGGCTGGCGCACCGGCTGCCGCGCCGCGCGGAATGCACGGCGCACGGGCCAGGTCGCAAAACAGGCGCCATTATATCGAGGCGGCGAATGGGCTTCGGTTGGAGACGCACGCGGCGTGCCAGAGAACGGAGAGCTTGCCTGACAGGAGAGAGAGGAGGTACAGCCAGCCGCCATCGCCGCGCGGGTGGATACAGTGCGAAAGCATCCGTTTCGCAACGGATGCTTTCGGGCGGCCGACCGTTCAGTCAGTCACCTTCTTCGACCGAAGCACGCCCTGGCGGCGGCGCGGCAACCCGCGAGAACAACAGGCCCGCACCGCGCTTTCACCTGGCTTACTTCCGCCGCTGCGCCTGCGCGGCGAGCCGCACCGCCGCATTGGCCGCGCCATAGCCGTCATAACCGCCGCGCCGCTCGACGATTTCGAGGAAAAAGCGCTGGTCGAGCTGTTCCGTGTATGCATGGAAAAACTCGCCGCCGCGCTCGTCGCGGTCGTAGAGGATATTGTTCGCGCGCATCGCTTCGAGCAGCGTGTCGGACAGCGCGTAGCGGGCTTCGAGATCGTCGTAGTAGTTGCGCGGGATGCGCAGCACCGGCACGCCGTTGGCGACGAACTCGGGAATCGCGCTGAAGATGTCGCCGGTGCTGAACGCGACGTGGTTCAGACCGGAGCCGTGGTACGTGTGCAGCGCCTCGGCCACCGCCGTATGACGGTCCACCGACGCATTGAGTGCGATCCGCACCGAGCCGTCGCGGCTGCGCAGCGCGCGGCTGCGCACGAGTCCGTACGGATCGGGCACGAGCACGCCGGGCTCGGCCTGAAAGCCGAACGCGGTGCGCAGGAACAACACCCACGTATCGAGCGAGTTGGCCGGCACCGACAGGCACACGTGATCGATGCGCGTGAGCGGACCCACCTCGGTCGGGCCGTTGATGTCGGTCAGGATGAAGTCGGCTTCGAACAGCGTGGGTTGATCCGGCGTTTCGTCGACGAAATAGTTGAGGCTGCTGTCCGGCCCCTGCACCGCGGGCAACACGCGCTCGTTCGGGCCGATCTGGCCGGAGAACGGCGCGTAGCCGAAGCCGGCCGCGCGCTCGAACGCCTGTTTCGCGTTGTCGACGCGAAACGCCGACGCGCACAGCGACAGACCGTGCTGCTGGAAGAACGCGTTGGCGAACGAGTCGGGCTCGGCGTTCAGCACGATCGACGCCGCGCCGTGCTGGTACAGCGTCACGTCTTTCGAGCGATGCTGGCCGGCCTGCCGGAAGCGCAGCTTGCCGAGCCAGTCGGCGAGCTGCGTGCGCGTGGTGTGGTCGACCGCGAATTCGAGGAACTGATAGCCGACGTGCGCGGGGGCGGCCGGCGACTGGTACAGATCGCCGGTCTTGCCCGGCGCCTGCTGTTCTTCCAGCAGCGCGCGGGTCTGCTCTTCGAGGAACAGCAGCGAGCGGTGGCCGTCGGCGGCCGTGATCGTGGTGGGGGCGGCGCGGAAACCGTCGTTGAAAATCTCGAGCGACAGCGGGCCCTGGTAGCCCGACTTGACGACCTGCGCGGTGAAGTTCGCGACATCGAGGTCGCCCTGGCCGGGGAAGCAGCGGTAGTGGCGGCTCCATTCGATCACGTCCATCGCGAGCTTCGGCGCGTCGGCGATCTGCACGAACGCGATGCGCTCGCCCGGAATGTCGGCGATCGCATCGACCGTGTCGTTCAGCGACAGCGTATGGAAGCTGTCGAGCACGAGCCCGAGGTTCGGATGATTGACCGCGTCGACGAGCTTCCACGCGTGACGGTACGTGCTCACGTGCTTGCCCCACGCGAGCGCCTCGTAGCCGGCGATCACACCGGCCTCCTCGGCCGCGCGGGCGAGCGCGCCGAGCTGGTCGATCATCAGCGCGTCGTCGCAGATCGTTTCCGGCGACACGTTGCTGCATACGAGAATGCGGTCCGTGCCGAGTTCGTGCATGACCTCGAACTTGCGTTTCGCGCGTTCGAGATTGCGCGCGAGCCTCTCGGGGCTGACGCCGTCGAAGTCGCGAAACGGCTGGAACAGCATGATCTTCAGGCCGAGGTCCGCGGCGATGCGGCGCACGTCGGCGGGCGAGCCGTCGAAATACAGCAGGTCATTCTCGAAGATTTCCACGCCTTCGAAACCGGCCGCGCGGATCGCGCTCAGCTTCTCGACGAGGGTGCCGCTAATCGACACGGTGGCAATCGAACGTTGCATGAACGGCTCCGGCAAAAACGGACAAACGATGGGGAAGGATGAGCGGCGAAACAGTACGGGACGCGTCTTCCGGCCGCTATGTTGCGGCGCGCAAAACGAGTCGGTTCATTATGCACGCCGGCAGGACACAGGCAAGAATACGCCACACTAACCGCGAGTTTCGACAGTCTATCCGAACTAACTAGATGGTACAAATTCGTAGAAACCCCGAATGACGGCGACGGCCGATGCGCGCACACTTCGCTACGCGTCGAAAAGGCGCCTCGGGCGCCGCCATCATTCGTCGGTGCCGGCGATGGCGGACGCGCTCATCGCCGGTTGCGGCACTCAGGGCTATGTGCTCGCTCCCGAGCGGATGGCGACGATTCTTAAGGATAGGGCGACAACATGAACACTCAAGAGAACACTCGTACGGCCGCGCAGATCGCTGCGATGGCGAACTCGCAGGCGAGCTTGCGCGCAACCGGCCACTCGTACCTGGTCGGCCTGATCGGCGCGGGCATCAGCGGTTCGCTCACGCCCGCGATGCACGAGGAAGAGGGCAGCAAGCTCGGCCTGCACTACGTGTATCGCCGTATCGATCTCGAAGCGCTGAAGCTCGACGCCGCCGCGCTGCCTGAATTGCTGACGGCCGCCGAACGCATGGGTTACAACGGCCTGAACATTACGTATCCGTGCAAGCAGGCTGTCATCCCGCTGCTCGACGAACTCTCCGACGACGCGCGCGCGCTCGGCGCGGTCAACACCGTGCTGTTCAAGGACGGCAAGCGCATCGGCCACAACACCGACTGGTCCGGTTTCGCGCGCGCGTTCCAGCGCGGCCTGCCGGACGTGTCGCTCGAACGCGTCGTGCAACTCGGCGCGGGCGGGGCGGGCGCGGCGGTCGCGCATGCGGCGCTCAACATGGGCACGCAAGCGCTGACGCTGTTCGACGTCGACGCAAGCCGCGCGCAGTCGCTCGCCGACGAATTGCAGAAGCGCTTCCCCGCGGCGAAGGTCAGCGCGGGCGCCTCGCTCGCGGAGTCTCTGGCTGCCGCGCAAGGGCTGATTCACGCCACGCCGACCGGCATGGCCAAGATGCCGGGCCTGCCGCTGCCGGCCGAATTGCTGCACCGCGACCTGTGGGTCGCCGACATCGTCTATTTCCCGATTCGCACCGCGCTTCTGCAGGCGGCCGAAGCGCTCGGCTGCCGCACGCTGAGCGGCGGCGGCATGGCGGTCTACCAGGCCGTCGACGCGATGCGCATTTTCACGGGGCTCGAGCCCGACGCCGAGCGCGTCTACACGCACTTCCAGTCGTTGCTCGGGCGTCCCTGAGCGTCCCTGAGTCCGCCCGCCGAGGGCCGCCGACCGGCAGCGTATGGCCGGGCACACTCTGCTTGAGGAGAGCAGCACGATATGTCGCAACCGATTCAATCCAGTTCAACCAGTACGCCGCTTCAGAACGGCGTGACGGGCACCGGGCGCCGCTCGAAGGCCCGCTACAAGATCCTCGCGCTGCTCGCCGTCGGCACGATGATCAATTATCTCGACCGCACGGTGCTCGGCATCGCGGCGCCGCAGCTGACGAAGGAACTCGGCATCAACGCCGCGCTGATGGGGCTGCTGTTTTCCGTGTTCTCGTGGAGCTACGTGGCCGCGCAGATTCCGGGCGGTCTGTTTCTCGACCGCTTCGGCAGCAAGATCACTTACTTTCTGTCGATGACGTTCTGGTCGCTCTGCACGCTCGCGCAGGGCCTCGTGCATGGCATCGGCGCGCTGTTCGCGTTCCGTCTCGGCCTTGGCGTGTCGGAATCGCCGTGCTTTCCGACCAATAGCCGAGTGGTCGCCACATGGTTCCCGCAGAGCGAACGCGCGATGGCGACCGGCACCTACACGGTCGGCGAATATATCGGCCTCGCGTTTTTCAGCCCGTTCCTGTTCATGCTGATGGGCGCGTTCGGCTGGCGCTCGCTCTTCCTCGTGGTCGGCGGCGTCGGTATCGTGTTCGGCGTGGTGTGGTGGCTGCTGTACCGCGAGCCGCACGATCATCCGTCGGTGAATCAGGCCGAGCTGGACTATATCGAGGCGGGCGGCGGCCTGACGAAACTCGATGGCGATGCCGGGGCGGCCGCGCCGAAGCGTAGTTTCGAATGGCGCACGATCGGGCAGTTGCTCAAGCATCGGCAATTGACCGGCATCTGTCTCGGCCAGTTCGCCGGCAATTCGACGCTCGTGTTCTTCCTTACCTGGTTCCCGACCTACCTCGCTACCGAGCGTCATATGGCGTGGCTGAAGATCGGCTTCTTCGCGATCATGCCGTTTATCGCGGCGTCGATCGGCGTGATGTTCGGCGGCGTGTTCTCCGACTGGCTGCTGCGCCGCGGCAAGTCGCCGAACGTCGCGCGCAAGCTGCCGATCATCGCCGGCCTGCTGCTCGCCTCGACGATCATTCTCGCGAACTATGTCGAGAGCAACGTCGTGGTGATCGCAATTCTGTCGGTGGCGTTTTTCGCGCAGGGAATGGCGGCGCTCGGCTGGACGCTCGTCTCGGACATCGCGCCCGAAGGGCTGCTTGGCGTGACCGGCGGCATCTTCAATTTTGCCGCTAACCTTGCGGGTATCGTGACGCCGCTCGTGGTCGGGCTCATCGTTGCAGCGACCGGTTCGTTCGTCGGCGCGCTCGTGTTTATCGGCGTGATCGCGCTGGTGGGGGCGCTGTCGTATATCTTCGTGGTCGGGGATATCAAGCGGATCGTGCTGGCGGATTAAGCACCCACCAGGGTCGAGCCGCCGTGAGAGATAACGGCGGCTTCGACTTTGCTGCCTTGCTTTCTTCGAATCCCCGGTTGTCGCCGCATTGCGGCGGTAACCGGGGATTTGGCGTTTCTGCTCAATCTTCCTTGCGCACGAACCTCAGGATCGCATCGACGATCATTGCCCGATGCCTTGCCCGCAATCGCGGATGCGACGGGTCCCGGCCAAAGGCGGTTCCGAACGTATGCCGGTTTCCCACGCGATGAAAGCATAACGAGCTGATCATCAGATGCAGATCGATCGGATCGATGTCGCTGCGGAACTGCCCGGCCGCGATGCCGCGCGCCAGCAGGTCTTCGATCGTGTGAATCACGGTAACGTTGCGGCCTTTGAACGTCTTGACCTGCTCGACGTACTTCGCGCCGTGAATGTTCTCGATCGTGACGAGGCGCACGAAGTCGCGCTGGCGGTCGTGGTAGTCGAACGTGAATTCGACCAGCGCGCGCATGCCCTCGACCGGATCGAGTTCGCTGATGTGCAGGTCCTGTTCGAGCGCACGAATGTCTCCATACACCTTCTCCAGCACCGCCTGGTACAACCCTTCCTTGCTGCCGAAGTAGTAGTACAGCATGCGCTTGGTGGTGTTCGTGCGTTCCGCGATCGCATCGACGCGCGCGCCCGTCAGTCCCATCGCGGAGAACTCCTGGGTCGCGACGTCGAGGATGTTGCGCTTCGTCTGCTCGGGGTCGTACTTGCGCCGGGCGTCGGCGCGCGGCGAGCTGGACGTGATGCCGTTGGTATCAGGCTCGATGGCCTTGTTTCCCTTTTTCATTGTGGATTCGAGCGGCAGTGACGAGGCATTTTAGCATGGCGAAACCCGCCTCTGGCGCGGGTTTCGGCGTGCCGCCGCGCGGCGCGTTGCCGATCATGGATGGAATCCGGATTGCATCGGATACCGTACGATAGAACGCGCGAATGCAGACGAAAGTACCGGCGAAAAATGAAAAAACCGCCTGAAAAGGCGGTTTTTTCCGATCTGAAAGACTTTCAATATCTCACGGCGATTCCCGTTCTGTCATCTGCCGCCGGCGGGTGTTGTAGCCGCGACACTGTTGGCTCAATCCGGGCCAGGAGCGATTTCCGGTTCCGCGCTACACTGATTCGAATGACGCGAGCCAGGTTCGGCAGCCTGGTCATCGCTCGGGGAGAACTGCCATGAATCGGCCACCGCTTCGGTTTCCGCTTCGCGCGACCGGCACCGTGCCGGTGCGGACCTGGCTCAAATGGGGGCTGGCCGTGGCGTTCCTCGTCGCGGTCGCGCTGCTTGCCCGGCTTGTGCAGATCGAAATAGAAACCTCGCGTCTGCAGGCACGCTACCTTTCCGAACTGACCCGCGACGTCGGCTTTTCCGTCGCCGCCGGCCCCAGCCCGTCGATCCGTTTTCCGCAGGCCGATAAAGGCCCCTACGACACACGCCTCGGCTACGCGCTGCTGCCTTCCATCGAACAGCGGCTGCAGCAACGCGGCTTCGAAATCAGCTCGCAGGCGCGCGATTCCGAGCGGATGGTGTCGCTTGCCGATCACGGCCTTTTCCTGCCCTACGAAGAAAAAGACACCGCCGGTCTGCAACTGTTCGACGGCATCGGTGCGCCGCTTTTCAGCGCGCGTTTTCCGGGTCGCACCTACGAGAACTTCGAGGCGATTCCGCCGCTCGTCGTGAATTCGCTGCTGTTTATCGAAGACCGCTATCTGCTCGATCCGAATCAGCCGAACCGCAATCCGGCGATCGACTGGGGGCGCTTCAGCCGCGCGCTCGCCGACCAGGGCGTGCGCGTTTTCAATCGTCATCAGCAGACGCCGGGCGGCAGCACGCTCGCCACGCAGATCGAGAAATTCCGTCACTCGGCCGGCGGCCGCACCGCGACGCCGCCCGAAAAGCTGCGGCAGATCGCGTCCGCGTCGGTGCGCGCCTATCTGAACGGTCCGCAGACGCTGCCCGCGCGTCAGCAGATCGTGGTGCATTATCTGAACTCGGTGCCGCTCTCGGCGCAGCCGGGCATCGGCGAAATCAATGGTATTGGCGACGGACTCGCCGCATGGTACGGGCGCGATTTCCGCGAGACCAATCGTGTGCTGAAAGCGCCGTCGACACAGGCGAATCTCGGCGAGCAGGGCGCCGCGTTTCGCGAGGTGCTCTCGCTGATGATCGCGCAACGCGCGCCGTCGTTTTTCCTGCAACGCGGCTACCCCGATCTCGAACGGTTGACCGACAGCTATCTGCGTCTGCTCGCGAGCGGCGGCGTGATATCGGCCCCGTTGCGCGATGCCGCGCTCGCCGCGCACGTCGACCTGCATCGCGCGACGAAGGTCGCCGCGAACGACGATTCGTTCGTTTCGCGCAAGGCCGTGACGTCGATGCGTTCGCATCTGCTCGCGGCACTCGGCGTGCGCAGCTTCTACGAACTCGACCGCCTCGACGTCGAGGCGCGCGGCACGCTCAACAACGCCGTGCAGCAGGCCGTCAGCGAACGGCTCGCGGCCGCCGCGACGCGCGACGGCGCGAAGGCCGCGGGCCTCGTCGGCTTCGAAATGCTGCGCGGCTCCGACGATCCTTCGCATATCGCCTACAGCTTCACGCTGTTCGAACGCAAGGGCGGCGCGAACCTCGTGCGCGTGCAGACCGACAGCGTGAACCAGCCGTTCGACATCAACTCGGGCGCGCGTCTGAATCTCGGTTCGACCGCGAAACTGCGCACCGTCGTCACGTATTTGCAGATCGTCACCGAACTGCACACACGCTATGCATCGCTAAGCAATGCGGAGTTGAAGGCCGTCAAGCCCGATCCTAACGATCAATTGACGCGCTGGGCAATCGACTATCTGCTGCATACCAGCGACCATTCGCTGCAACCGATGCTCGATGCGGCCGTCGAGCGCAAATACTCGGCGAGCCCCGGCGAAACGTTCTACACGGGCGGCGGCGCGCAAACCTTCACGAACTTCGAATCCGACGACAATAGCCGCATCCTGACCGTGCATCGTGCGTTCCAGCATTCGGTGAATCTCGTGTTCGTGCGGCTGATGCGCGACATCGTCCACTACGAGATGGTGCAGACAACCGGGCCGTCGG
Organism: Paraburkholderia sp. Ac-20342; assembly: GCF_017104985.1. Classification (NCBI taxonomy): domain Bacteria; kingdom Pseudomonadati; phylum Pseudomonadota; class Betaproteobacteria; order Burkholderiales; family Burkholderiaceae; genus Paraburkholderia; species Paraburkholderia sp. Ac-20342. The sequence goes on from NZ_JAAGPQ010000021.1 coordinate 37,407, forward strand.
CGCAATGGCTCGACGATCCCGCGACCCGCAAGATGTACCTCACGCGTTTCGCCGATCAGGAAAGCCGCGTGTACATGAAGCGCTTCTACACGAAGTATCACGACAAGGCACCCGATCAGGCGCTCACGTTGCTGCTGCTCGGCGTGCGCAAATCGCCGCCGAAAGTGGCGACCGTATTGCGCAGCGTCGCGCCGAACGAATCGAACGCGTGGTTCGACCGGATGATGCGCGCGGCGCTGAAGAATACGCCGGCCGCTTCGATACTCGACGACGAAGACCTCGCGAATCTATACGACAAATACGGTATCGACCGCTTCAATCTGAACGACCGCGGCTATATCTCGGGCGTGCATCCGCTCGAACTGTGGACGCTCAACTACCTGCGCTCGCATCCCGACGCGACGCTCGCGCAAGTCGATAGCGCGAGTCGGGACGTGAGGCTGTCCACCTATTCCTGGCTCTTCAAGACGCGCTATCACGCGACGCAGGATCGCCGCATCAAGCGCATGGTCGAACTGCGCGCGTATGACGCGATCGGCAAGTCGTGGCAGGCGCTCGGTTATCCGTTCGCGTCGATCACGCCTTCGTATGCGGCCGCGATCGGCGCATCGGGCGACCGGCCCGCAGCGCTCGCGCAATTGATCGGCGTGATCGCGAACGACGGCAACAAGGTGCCGACCGAAACGCTCACGCAGATCGACTTCGCTAAAGACACGCCGTACGAGACGCATTTCAAGCGTGCATCGGTTGCGCCGCAGCAAGAGGTGTCGCCGGAAATTGCGGGCGTGGTGCGGATGCTGCTGCGCGACGTCGTGACGGGCGGCACCGCGAGGCGTCTTGCGCAAGGCATGACGTTCCCCGATGGCGAAACGCTCGACGTCTACGGCAAGACCGGCACGGGTGATCAGCGCCTGAATGTGTATGCGAAGGGTGCGCGGCTCATCGAGTCGCGCAAGGTGAATCGCAGCGCGACCTTCGTGTTCGCGCTCGGCGACCGTTTCTACGGTTCGCTGACCGCGTGGGCGCACGAGCCGTATGCGGCGCGCTACGACTTTACGAGCGCCCTGGCCGTGCAATTGCTGAAGTCGATGGCGCCGGCGTTGCAGCCCCTGCTCGATAGTCCCGATGAGAAGACCGTCGCGGAGCAGGGGACGCAATGACGTGCGCAGAGTCGGCTTACCGCCTCGGCGCGAGCGTCTGCCGTTTCGTTTCGAGTTGCGTGACGACGCGTTGCAGCGTGCGCTCCGCGGGCCCGAGCGCGCACGCGAATTTGCAGCCGATCACATAACGCCGGTCGCCCTTCGGCGTCGTCAATGCGCGCGGCGCGACGATTTGCAGATCCAGTTGCAACGTACCGAAACTGCCGAGCTGCAAGGTCACGTCGTGCAGCACGGTGCCGGCTTCGAGCGAACCGAAGCGCTCGTCGGCAGTCTTCAACGCGATGCCGCCGAGCGACAGGTCCTGCAATTCGAGGCGGAACGAACCGCCGTTCGCGTACGGGCCGATCGCGAGATACGGATCGAGCAACGGCGTTTGTACGCGGAAGAACTCGCGGCGCTGCACGTAGTAGAGCAGCGGCGGGAACGGCGCTTCGAACGCGGAGCGTCCTTCGAATCTGGTGGGCGTGGCGCCGCCCGTCGTGAATTCGGTGCGGATGCCGCCGGGCAGACTGCGAAACGTCAACTGAGGCGCGGCGGGCAACGCGCGATTGTCGTCGGCGACGCTGCCCATGTCGAATACGAAGCGTGCGTTGCGCGAATCGACGTCGAGCACCTGCGTGACGATCTGCCTGCCGTCGAACTCCACTGTCACGAAGTCCTGCCCGTTCAGCAGATTGCGCAGGCAGACGGCGATTTGCAGCGGATGGCGCTGCGCGAAGTTTTCGTCGGCGTCGTGGGGCGATGCCGTGAGGTCGGCTTGAGTCGGTTGCACTGGCGGCTGCGTTGGCGGTTGCGTTGGCGGTTGAGCGAGCAGTTGAGCGGCGGTCATTCGAATATCCCTGCATGTTGCGGCCTTGGCCTGGCCGGTTGGGAGCGCGGGCGGCATGGCGAAGATGCCGGCGCTCGGCTTTGTCCCGGAGTGATTGCAGGGATCGTGCCAACTGCATGTCAGGCGCTTGCGATGCGGCGCGCTCGCCGCTATGCCGCGTGCGGCGGGCGTTTGCGCGTGGTCCCGGTGAGCCGGCTGCTCGATGAAACGCGTGCTTGAAACGTTCGCTACGTAACGCGCATGCGGTTGTTACGGCCACATTCGCGCTGTATTGGTGGCCGCTTTGGCAGTGGCCTCGGTGACACCCCCGCGATCACACCGATGGCCGCGTCACCGCTCGCGCGGCGCCGCGGTCGAGGCGCGCACGACCAGCTTCGGTGCCGACGAAACCCGCATCGGCGCAGGCCCCGGCGCTTTATTCGCAGCGCGTCCCGCCGGCCCATACGACGACTCGATCAGCTCGCGCAACAGCTCGACCGCCAGCCCGGCGACCTCGACCGTCGGCACGGCCACCGTGGTCAGCGCGGGACGCGATTCGCGCGCGAGCTGGATGTCGGTGATGCCGACCACCGACAGATCGTGCGGCACCCGCAGGCCAAGATCGGCGGCCGCGTGCATCGCGCCGAGCGCGGGCAGGTCGTTGGTCGCGAAGATCGCGGTGAGTTGGGGATCGGCTTCGAGCAGCGCACGCGCCGCGAGGTAGCCGCCGTGGATCGTATCGGCCGCGTGCCTGACGCGGTTCTTCGCGACGCCGCCCGCGCGCAGCGCGTCGACGAAACCTTCGTAGCGTGCCGCGTGAATACCCTGGGCCTTGCTGCCGACGATCGCGCCGAAGCGCCGATGTCCGAGCGCGAGCAGATGCGCGCCGGCCAGCTCTCCCGCGAGCCGGAAGTCGACCGCGACGCACGGCAACCCCGGCGGCTCGTTGGGCCGCTCCCACATGCACAGCACGACCGGCGTGCCGCGTGCTTCGGTCGCATGCAGGTCCACGAAATCGAGGTTCGCATTGGTCACGAGCACGCCCTCGGAGAGTGTGCCGGCAATCTGGTCGAGATACGCGCGGCCGGTCAGCGGATTTTCATTCGTATTGCAGATGATGACGAAGTGGCCGCTCGTGCGTGCCGCGCGCTCGACCGCGAGCGCGAACTCCGGATAGAACGGATTGGCGATGCTCGACACCATCAGCGCGAGCGTTGGCGCGCGGCCCTCGGCGAGCGCGCGCGCGGCGAGATGGGGGCGGTAGCCGAGCGCCTTGACCGCGTCGAGCACGCGCTGGCGGGTCGTCTCGCCGACGCGGCCGCGCTTGCGCAGCACGTTGGAGACGGTGGCCGGCGTGACACCGGCATGACGCGCGACTTCGCTGAGTGTAGTCATGGTGCTTTCAATATCTGGGACGTCTGCCCGGCATTTGCGTCGCGGCGCAAGGCGCGGCAACATCTGTCGTCGAACAGGCAGACAAACGATATCGGAGACAGCCCCAACGATCGCAGGCGATCGATTTTTTCGGTCCTGCTGATTAAGCGCTTAATCTCCGACTTCGCGCCGATTAAATCACGGAGTCGATGCAATGGCGAGCATTTCCTTACGAGGCGTGCAGAAGGCGTATGGCGACGGCGCGCCGGTGATCCGCGATGTCGATCTGGAGATCGGGGAGAACGAGTTCTGCGTGTTCCTCGGGCCGTCGGGTTGCGGCAAGTCCACGCTGCTGCGCATGATCGCCGGTCTCGAGGACGTGACGGACGGCGACCTCGCGATCGGCGGGAAGATTGTCAACGACGTGCCCGCCGCGCAGCGCGGCGTTGCGATGGTGTTCCAGAGCTACGCGCTGTTTCCGCACATGACCGTGTTCGAGAACATGGCCTTCGGCCTGAAGCTCGCCAAAACGCCGAAGGACGAAATCGAGCGCAAGGTACGCGAAGCTGCGCGCATTCTGCAACTCGAAGCGCTGCTCGAACGGCGGCCCAAGGCACTCTCGGGCGGACAGAGGCAACGCGTTGCGATCGGTCGCGCGATCGTGCGCGAGCCCGGCGTGTTTCTGTTCGACGAGCCGCTCTCGAATCTCGATGCAACGCTGCGCGGGCAAACGCGCGTCGAGATCGCGCGCCTGCACAGGCAGTTCGCGAAGGCGAGCGTGGTCTACGTCACGCACGATCAGATCGAAGCGATGACGCTTGCCGACAAGATCGTGCTGCTGCACGCAGGCAAGGACACCGAGCGCTACGGCAGCATCGCGCAGATCGGCGCGCCGCTCGAATTGTATCGGCATCCGAAGAGTCGTTTCGTGGCCGGCTTTATCGGTTCGCCGCGCATGAATTTTCTGCCGGGCAAAGTCGCGTCGATCGACGCGCAAGGCGTGCTTGTCACGCTCGATCACAGCGCCGAAAACATCCACGTGCCGGTGAGCGGCACGGGTCTGCAAATCGCGCAGCCGGTCACGCTCGGCGTGCGGCCCGAACATCTCGAGTTCGTCGATGCATTCGCCGACGTATCAGCATCGGTATCGGTATCGGTATCAGCATCGGCAACGACTCCGGCCGATGGCGTGCTCACGCGCAGCGTCGCGCTCGTCGAACAGCTCGGCGAACACAGCTACGTTCACCTCGATCAACCCGGCGGCGCCGTGCTGATTGCCAAGGCGCCGGGCGAAACGCGTCTCGCGCCAGGCGAGCGCGCGAGCCTGCGCGTGCCGCGTGCGGCCTGCCATCTGTTTACCGAAGACGGCTTCGCGGCAGCGTCGCTCGAATCCGTCGAACACTACGCTTGAATAACATGGGGGACCTGGGATGCGCCTTGGAGTCTGTTACTACCCGGAACACTGGCCCGAATCGATGTGGGACGACGACGCGCGGCGGATGAAAGCACTCGGCATCGAGCAGGTGCGGATTGCCGAATTTGCGTGGAGCCGCATGGAGCCGACGCCGGGCGAATACGACTGGGGCTGGCTCGATCGCGCGATCGACGTGCTTGGCGCGGCGGGTCTTAAGGTCGTCATGTGCACGCCGACCGCGACGCCGCCGAAATGGCTGATCGATCGTCATCCCGACATCCTGCCGGTCGGCGCCGATGGACGTCCGCGCGCGTTCGGTTCGCGGCGCCATTACGACTTCTCGTCGCCCGCGTATTTCGAAGCATCGCAACGCATCTGCACGGCGGTGGCCGAGCGTTACGGCAAACATCCGGCGGTCGCGTACTGGCAGACCGATAACGAATTCGGCTGTCACCAGACGGTGGTCAGCTATTCGCCGGCGGCCGTCGCGCGCTTTCGCGAGTGGCTCAAGGCGCGTTATCGCACGATCAAGGCGTTGAACGATGCATGGGGCACCGTGTTCTGGAGCATGGAGTACTGCAGCTTCGACGAAATCGACGCGCCTGTCGCGACCGTGACCGAAGCGCATCCCTCGCATCGCCTCGATTACCGGCGTTTCGCCTCCGATGAAGTGGCGCGCTACAACCGCATGCAGGTCGAGATCATTCGCGCGCATTCGCCGGGGCGGCCCGTCGCGCACAACTTCATGCAGCTCTTCACCGAGTTCGATCACTACAAGGTCGCGGCCGATCTCGACGTTGCGACGTGGGACAGCTATCCGCTCGGTGCGCTCGAAGAGCAGTGGTTCGCACCGGACATCAAGGCGCGCTGGCTGCGCAGCGGTCATCCGGATTTCGCGTCGTTCAATCACGACGTGTATCGCGGCATGTCGAAGCTGCCGTTCTGGGTCATGGAGCAGCAGCCGGGGCCGGTGAACTGGGCGCACTGGAATCCCGCGCCATTGCCGGGCATGGTGCGGCTGTGGAGTTGGGAAGCGTTCGCGCACGGCGCGGGCTGCGTGTCGTATTTCCGCTGGCGTCAGGCGCCGTTCGCGCAGGAGCAGATGCATGCGGGTCTCAATACGCCCGATAACCGGCTCGACATCGGCGGTAGCGAAGCATCGCAAGTCGCTGGCGAGATTCGCACGGTGCTTGCCGAGCATGCCGACGCGAATGCGGCGGTTCGCTCGAAAGTTGCGCTTGTCTACGACTACGAAGCGAAGTGGCTGTTCGAGATTCATCCGCAGGGCGCGGACTTTCACTATCCGCGTTTCGCATTCGAGTACTACTCGGCATTGCGCGCACTCGGGCTCGACGTCGATGTCGTGCCGGCCGATGCTTCTTTCGACGGCTATAGCCTGATTGTCGTGCCGCCGCTGCCGGTCGTGTCCGGCGATTTTGCCGAACGGCTCGCACGCTCGGGGGCTCAGGTGATACTCGGTCCGCGTACCGGTTCGAAAACGCCTGATTTACAGATCCCCGCCAATTTGCCGCCCGGCGTGTTGACCGGGGTATTGCCGCTGCGCGTATGGCGTGTCGAATCGATGCGGCCGAACGTGACGGAAGCGGTACTGCTCGAAGAGCCGGGCGCAAACGCGGAGGCCGCTGGCTTCGCGCGCCACTGGCGCGATTTCGTCGATAGCGATGCCACGCTTGCGCTCGATGTGCGTGCGCGTTTTGCGGACGGTCATCCCGCGTACGTGCGAAACGGCGCATGCCACTATTTCGCGAGCCTGTTCGACGACGCGCTCACGCAGCGTCTGTTCGCGCGGATCGGCCAGGAAGCCGGCATCGAAACGATGCCACTCGGCGATGCCGTACGCGTGAGCCGGCGCGGCGCGCTGACCTACGTATTCAACTACGGCGCCGAAGTGCATACGCTCGATCACGTCGCCGATCACGCTTTCGTGATCGGCTCGCGCGCGGTGGCTCCGCAGGGCGTGGCGATTTACCGTTCGTGACAGGAATCCGGTAAGGCTGCGGCAGTGCCATGCAGCAGTGCGATGCAGTAGTGCTATATCCCAGCTCCACACAGCAACGACACCGACGTAAAACCACGAAATACAGGAGACAGGCAGCATGAAACTGAAACCACGCAAGATTCTATTGACGCTCGCGCTGGCCGCTGTGGCGGCAGGCACGTCCGTCGTCGGCACGGCGCAGGCCAGCACGCTCGCGCTGAACATCGCATACAAGGGCGCGAGCCAGCGCGCGGTCTGGCAGCAGGTGGTCGACGAGTTCAAGAAAGCCCATCCCGGCATCGACGTGAAAGTGTCGTTTATCGACGAAGAAGCGTACAAGGTTCAACTGCCCGGTTGGCTCTCGACTGTCGCGCCCGATGTCGTCAACTGGCACGACGGCGAACGCATGGCGTATTACGCGCAGCGCGGCCTGTTCGAAGACCTGAGCGGCGACTGGCAGAAGAACGGCTGGAACGGGATGTATGCGTCGACGAAAGAAGCTTCGTCGTATAAGGGCAAGCAGTATGCCGCGCCGACCGTGTACTACTCGTGGGGGATGTTCTATCGCAAGGATCTGTTCGAGAAGGCCGGCATCAAGAGCGAGCCGAAAACGTGGGACGAGTTTCTCGACGCCGCGAAGAAGCTGAAGGCAGCGGGCATTACGCCGATTGCGGTAGCGGGCCGCGATGCGTGGACGCTCGCGGGCTGGTTCGATTATCTCGACCTGCGTCTGAACGGCAACGCGTTTCACCAGAAGCTGATGGCCGGTGAGATTCCCTACACCGATCCGCGCGTCAAGAAGGTTTATACGACGTGGAAGCAATTGATCGACGACGGCTACTTCATCGACAATTCGCTTTCCTACGATCTCGATGCGGTGCAGCCGTTCCTGTTCCAGGGCAAGGCCGGCATGATGCTGATGGGCACGTTTATCGCCGCGGGTTTTCCGCCGAACGTGAAACCGCAAATGGGCTACTTCCAGTTCCCGATCATCGATTCGAAGGTGTCGACCGCCGAAGACGGTCCGGTCGAATCGTTGCATATTCCGTCGAAAGCGAAGAACAAGGCCGATGCGCACACGTTCCTCGCATTCGTCGAAACGCCCGAGATCGGCGCGCAACTCGCTACAGGTCTCGGTTCCTTGTCGGCGAACAGCAAATCGCCCGAACCCGAAGATCCGATTTCGAAGATCGGCTTCCAGATTCTGTCGAATACGAAGGGCGGTATTGCGCAGTTCTATGATCGCGATATGACGAAGGAAATGGCCGACGAAGGGATGAAGGGGATGCAGCAGTTCATCTCCGATCCGACCAGGCTCGACGACATCCTCGCGCAACTCGAGCAGACCCGTCAGCGTATCTACAAGAAGTAAGCGGTGGCGGCCGCGAGGCCGCCGTTCGCCGTTGGGGATTGGAAACAGATCGGATCGGGAGAGTGATCGTGTCGCATTCCGTGAGCCGTCATAGCGTCGATGGTCCTGTTGAACCTGACGGGCCGGGCTCGCCCGTGCCCGGCGGCATGGTGGGCGGCGGCGCGCGGGTCGCATCGCGCCGCCGTGGTCCGACGCCGACCGCGCGGCGCCAGCGGCGCGCTGCGTTCCTGTTTCTCGCGCCGGCCTGCATCATGGTCGCCGTGTACGTGGTGTGGCCGATCCTCTCGACGATCCGCCTGAGCTTTTTCAACTGGGACGGTATGACCGAACCGTCGTTCATCGGTCTCGCGAACTACGTCGAACTGTTCCATACGCCGACGTTCTACACGGCACTCAGAAACAATCTCATCTGGCTCGTGCTGTTTCTGCTCGCTCCGCCGATGGGGCTCGCCGTCGCGCTGTATCTGAATCAGGCGGTGGCCGGCATTCGCATCGTGAAGTCGCTGTTCTTCGCACCGTTCGTGCTGTCGGGTGTCGTGGTCGGTCTGATCTTTTCGTGGTTCTACGATCCGACCTTCGGCCTGCTCGCGATGATTCTCGGTCATGGCGTGCCGGTACTCGGCGACCCGCGTTACGCGACGTTCGGCATCGTATTCGCGGCGCTGTGGCCACAAACCGCGTATTGCATGATTCTTTATCTGACCGGCCTCACCGCATTGAACGGCGAGCAGATCGAAGCCGCCCGCATGGAAGGCGCGCATGGCTGGTCGATGCTGTGGCACGTAATCCTGCCGCAATTGCGGCCGACCACGTTCATGGCGATCGTCGTGACGATCATCGGCGCGCTGCGCAGCTTCGATCTGATTTCGGTGATGACGGGCGGCGGCCCGTTCGAAAGCTCGACCGTGCTCGCGTACTTCATGTACGACCAGGCTATCAAGTACTACCGCATCGGCTATTCGGCGGCGATTGCGGTCGTGCTGTTCGGCATCATGCTCGTGTACATCGTCTATCATCTGCGGCGGATGCTGCGCGCCGAGCAATAAGGAGCGGCTCATGTTTCCGATGCCCATCGACAAATGGAAGCCGGCCACGCGCCGCGCGTACAAACTGACCTTGCCGGTCGCGCTGCTGATCTGGTTGCTGCCGATGATCGCGGTACTCGTTACGTCCGTGCGTTCGACCGAGGAATTGAGCGAGGGCAACTATTGGGGATGGCCGAAGCACTTCGCGATGTTCGATAACTATCGCGAGGCGTTGACCACCTCGCCGATGCTGCATTACTTCTGGAATAGCGTGCTGATTACGGTGCCGTCCGTTATCGGCTCGATCGCGCTCGCCGCGATGGCGGGCTTTGCGCTCGCGATCTATCGCTTTCGCGGCAACTCGACGCTGTTCGCGACGTTCGTCGCGGGCAATTTTGTCCCGATTCAGGTGCTGATGATTCCGGTGCGCGATCTGTCGTTGCAACTCGGTCTATTCAATACCGTAAGCGCGCTGATTCTGTTTCACGTCTCGTTTCAGACCGGTTTTTGCGCGCTGTTTCTGCGTAACTTCATCAAGCAGTTGCCGTTCGAACTTGTCGAAGCCGCACGTATTGAAGGCGCGAACGAATGGACGGTGTTCTTCCGCATCGTATTGCCGTTGATTCGTCCCGCGCTTGCTGCATTGGCGATTCTCGTGTTTACGTTCGTGTGGAACGACTATTTCTGGGCATTGTGTCTGACGCAGGGCGATGATGCCGCACCGATCACGGTCGGCGTCGCCGCGCTGAAAGGGCAGTGGACGACCGCATGGAATCTCGTTTCGGCGGGTTCGATTCTGGCTGCGCTGCCCTCGGTTGCGATGTTCTTCGCTATGCAGAAGCATTTCGTCGCGGGGCTGACGTTCGGGGCGACGAAAGGATGAATACGAGGCGCGTTGCTCGCTGAGAGGTTGAGTGGAGAAGGGTTGCACGCGTAAGCGGGCTTTTTTGTCACTCTTCCTTGGACCGGGTTCTTTCGGTCTGCTCTATCTGGCCTTGCCGACGCGTCGCAGTGCGACATTCAACGCGGCACGCGCACTGTCGAGCGGCCGTTTGCCGTTGCTCGCCTCGCTCGCGAGATAAGCGGCCGGCGCCATCCACGGATGAGCAAATGCGACGACCGTTGCGCCCGCCGCATACGCGTCAGCGGCAGCCGATGCGATAGCCGCAAAGCAGTCGTTCATATCGCCGCTTTTGAACAGCGTCCAAACCAGCGGGGTATGTACGATTTCCACCGCGATTTCCGTCGACGCGGCGCTTTCGCTCGCATACTGCGTGAAAAGCTTGCGATTGGATTCGAGCGCGGCTTCGGCCGCGCATAACACGGCGATCTTGCCATTTGGCCCGGCCGATTCGGCGGCCCATGCAGCCAGTGCGGCATCTGTTCTGACGACAGGCACTGGCGCATTGCCGATTTCGGCAACCGCGGGCCCCAGCGTCGCGCAAGTCAGAATCACGGCATCGGCATTGGCCGCGAGGTCGAGAAGCGTACGGCACGTTTGCGCTTTTACATCGGCAGAGAATGTGCCGGCCCGCTCGACTGCTTCGCGAAGATCCGCGCGTACGAGATGCTGAAGATCGTCCGGCCGTAAACCGAGTTCCGTGGCTGCCTGTTCGAATACCTGTCTATTACTGTCTATCGTGTGCAGAAAGGAAATGCGCATGGCTTTGAGCTCCGGTGATGTGCCCGAGTCGAATGGCGCGTCGGGTTCATTGCATTCGTACACATTGTTCCGATGCCGCATTTCTTTAGCAAGGCAACATCGCCTACTGGTATGACTGCTACCCCCTTCGTCCGCAAACCGGCGGAAAACAGCCGGCGAGCCTGCAAAATAACAAGGCCGGCCTTCTCGCGAAGGCAGGCCTTCTCACCTAAGCCGCTCAGGCCGGATCAGCGTACTTCAGTGTCCACGTGAACGTGCGGTTGGCGCCGCCCGTCAGCGCGAACGGCTGGGTCTTACACACGAAATTGGAATGTAGCTGTCCAATCGGCGTGGTCGACAACGGGTTGGTCGTCCCGTTCACGGTGTCGAATTGCGACAGCGCGCAATTGTCGAAACCGGTGGTGGCGTAATTGGTGGCGGGGCTATTCGTGTAGTTGACCGAGAAGCCGTCGCCGCCCGCGGTGGTGTTCTGGAAGTCCGCGAAAGACGAGAAGTCCGTTTCCACCGACAGGTTGCCCGTCAACGTGCCCGAATTCAGCGTATCGCTGCGCGTGATCGTGCCGTGGCTGAAGGTCACGATCGTATGCACCTGCAGATCGATATCTGTCGTGTACAGCGCGTTTTTCGCGGCTTGCCTGAATTTCGCCGTGTCGAACGTGACGACGACTTCGCCGTTATTTTCCTGCACGTTCAGGTTCTTATAGTACGTGACGGGAATATAGGTTTTGCCGTTATACGACACCTGCGGAATCAGCAACGCGTAGGCGAGGTCGGTCGTGCCGTACGCGAGTTGATCCGAAGACGGCACCGGATAGTACGGTGTGTACGAGTTGTAGTCGGGCGCCTGGCTCAGGTTGAAGTTGATGACGCGCTTGCCGTCGCGAACCGTGATGAGCGCCGCGCTATACGGATGCGCGGTATCGGTCGGCTGGTTGTACCAGGTCAGCGTGTAATGCGGCTTCGTGTTGAGATAGGTTTGCATGTCGGTATCGGGCAGCGGTGCCTTGCCGTTGAAGCCGAGCTTGTCCCACCATGCGTTGACGTACATGAACTGATGCAGCAGGCTGAAGTTTTCGCCCATCACGCGCGGCTTGCCGCGATACGAGTCGGTGCCCCGGCCCTTGACCCACATGTTCACCGACGGCGTCGGCAAGGTCGGGTCGTACCAGAAGTTGCTGTAGCGATAAGCCGCCTTGTAGATGTACGAGTAGGCCACCTGCATTTCCTGCGGCGTGAGGACGCCCACATTGGCCGCCGCGGTCAGCACTTCCATGAATGCCGTATCGCCGTACGGGCCGATCGAGCGGCCGTAGTTGAAGCCCTGGCCGTTCGTATTGAGCTGCGGAAGAATGAGATCGACCGAGTTGCGCAGATACTGCTTCAGCTCCGGCGTCAGATTGGCCTCGTTACCCATTTCCAGCGTGCGCTCGGTCACTTCGCCGATCAGCAACGTGCTGTAGCGGTCGTAGCGCGCCTGGTCGTAATAAGTCGTGTGCGTGTTCGAGGCTTCGTCGGAGAAGCCGCCCGTCGAGTCGTTGCGGATATGTTTCGTGAGCGTGTAGAGCAGTGCGTCGCGCGCGCCCATTGTGGCGACGGTCGGGTCGGTCGTTGAAGAAAACGTCGGATTGCTCCAGCCGAGTTTCTGGCGCAGCCCCGCGATACCGTACGACACCGCGTAGTAGTTCTGCGCGGTATTGAGCGAGGCGACGTCAATCGGGGTGCCGGCGGCCGGGCAGGTATTCTTTTGCCCGCTCGCGTCGGGGCCGAACATGTCGCAGAAGGTCAGGCGGTTTTGCAGCGTGGTCAGCATCGCGTCGCTGAACACTTCGTGCAGCATGCCATGCGCGTTGAAATTGTTGAGCGCGACGAGATAGTAGTACTCGCCCCAGGACGTATTCGCATACGTGTAATTGGCGCCCGTCATTTGCGTCATCATCGCGGTCGTGATCTTCTGATACGTCGCCAGATAATCCGCATAGGCCGGATCACCCTTCGTCTTCATATCGATCAGAATCCACGACAGGCCGAGCGCGAGCTTGCCGGGCAGGAATTTGTCGCCGGTGTTCGTATCGAGTACGTGAACCGGGTTGCCGTCGCCGAGATCCATGACCACTTGCGTGAAATCGGGCGATTTCCGGATCAGATCGAATAGCGCGCGCATCTGGCCCATCATCGTGATCGGAATGCCGGCGCCGTCCGGCACGCTGGTGTCGGCCTGACCGTAGACGATGCCGTGCAGCGAAATCGCGCCGTTTTGGGACGGATCGGGCGTGGGCGTCGTGGTGGACGGCGAACTCGGGGAGCTGGGTGCAGCGGGCGAACTGTCGTTCGTGCTGCCGCCACAGGCGGTGATCAACAGGGCGGTGGCGGCACTGAGAGTAAGCGCAAGCGTGGTTTTCTTCGGTGAAAGCATGTCGTCTCCAGATTTTGATTTGATGGTGCGGATTCAATTGCCGGTTTTTAATGGTTTTTTATTTTCATCCCCTGGTCGGATTAATGAATTAAGTGATTTTTAAAATCTCGCTGGTACGGGTTTTAAAAATACTAAACATCAGTCGTCATATAACTAAAATCAATAGGCAAAAAGATGCCCGTGCAGCGGGGCGAGTAATGCCCCCGTTGCGTGGCATTTTTACCAATCTTCTTTCCTTGTCTGGCGGGCGTCTCCTAGGTGGATCGCTGCTGTGCGCAGCATGAAGATTACGGTAACGCGTGTTTTTTGCGTTACAGAAACATTCGTAAGTTATAGGAGATCATATCTCAAAGAAGATTGCAAGCAGTCGAAATAACGCTGAAGGCATAACTGGGCGCGCCTGAATCCGCGATGAATGGCCGTTTGCTGCTTCTAAATGGGTCTTTTGAATGCCGTTTTTAGTGGGCTTTCGTCGTCGATTATCAAGGGCGATTTATTGTGCTTGATATCGTTAGTCTTCCGAAGCTTTGTGTCCTGTGCTCTGATGTCGCGTTGCTTTCGTGCGGATGCTGTTTTGCTTCGAAAATGATTACAGGGTAGGTGTTCTTGCTCGCATCGAGGATCTGAAGTTAAACGTTTTCCTTGTCTCTGCGGCCTGAAAATCGACGCCGAAAATTATCCGGGATTACTGAATATCTGTGGCGTCCGGCGCGCTGTTCTGAGCGATTGCCGGCGGTTTGAGCCACCCATCGGCTAAGATACGGCCCGCCTCGCATTTTTTAGAAAAAAGGAGTGGTTTCGATGTTCCAACCAAGCAACGTATTCAAGGAAAATCTTGCGCAGATGCCTGCGATCGACGGCATCGCGCGCATCGATCTGGTCGACGGCAAGGGCACCGTGGTCGCCAGCATCGAGAACAAGCCGGGCAAGCAGGGCTCGCTCGCGGTCTACAACTATCTGCATGCCACGTTCGGTGCGCTGGACTCCAAGGCAGCCGAATACGGCCTCGCGCTCTTCGCCGAACATACGGCCGACGCGCGCAACCGTCCGGGCGCGCACCCGAGCGTCGATCATCTGCTCGCCATCGCGGCTGACGCCGAGGCCCTGCGTATCGACGTTGTCGCGGCGGCCTGAGGCTGCCTGAAGTTCTCTGAAAGCGTACGGCAGGTTAGACGTTTTCCTGCCGTTGCCGTGAGTTTTCCGCAAGTTTCCCGCAAGCTCCGATGCGCCCGCGAACGGGATTCGCGGCCTGTCGGGCCCTTATTTAAGTAAAAACCCTGATTTTTTCGATCGCAGTGGATTGGCTTCACAATCGGCTTCTATTCGACGAATTGAAAAGCCGGCGGCCGGCGCACACTGGGTTCGTGCCATTCGCGTTCACTGCGCCAGGAGTGTCAGATGTCTTCCCGCCACGATAAAAGCCGTCAATTCGAAGCCGGCCTGCCGGAATTTGCCACCCCGGAGCGGGGCAGCCCGTTGTCCGGTCCCGATGCGGAGATCATGCGCGAGTTGCAGCACCGCTCCGAAGCCGTATTGCGCCTGGCGACCGAAACCCACGCCGCCGTTGCGCGCAGCGACGCGGCCGGCGCCGAGTTCGCGCGCCGATCGCTTGCAACGCAGTTGACGCTGACGACCGGCCTGATCGACGAACTGCTGTTCGGCGAGTCAGGCGAGTCCGTGCTGCATTGACGGCTTCAGCACATCCGGTACTTCGGTATTAACCCGCACTCCCCATTCTCCGGAGACTGACATGAGCGCTCTGACGGTAGTTCTTTGCATCTGGGCGATGCTGGCTTTTTGCGCGATCCTGTTCATTCGCGGCGCAAGTCCGCGTATCGAGCCCGTGGCGAAAGAGCCGGGCCGCCGTCCCTCGCGCTATTCGATTGCCGAGTAATTTCACCCGGTCAATCACAGCCGGTCAACGGCGTCGAACCAACGGGGTAACATGAAGTGCGGAGCGCTTGTGCTGAACGGCGCTGCCGATGTTGCCACCGGAGGTTCTCGCATGGACACACATTCGATTCTCGGCATGATGCATGCCGAAGAGGCTTTGCTGGTCTCCATCGTGCGCTCGCTGCCAGCGGACATCCGGCGCAAGATCGCCAATGACTTTCACGAGCAGGCGCAACTCGCCGAAACCTCGCATCTGAATCCGACGACGAACCGCGAAGCGGGCGACGCGTTCAAGGCGCATGTCCGTCGTCTGTCGAACATGCTTGCTTCGTTATCTTGACTAAATGCGCCGAATGTAATGAATGAGGCGAAGGCGCGCATGCGCGCCGGCCTCGTTCGCGTGAATGGCTTTCGGTGCAATGGTCTGCAAGGCCCGGGCGATGCCGTCCCAGGTGGCGCTTTGCGCACCTGCTTATTGGGGGCAGCTTAAGCCTGACTTAAGAAAGCATCCATAGGCTTCCAGCAGCCTCATGCAGCGTCTCGCGCAGTACCCGGAGATGCTGTTCCAACGAAACCGCCGTGCATGCCTCTCGCGCCTGCGACGGTCGACCGCTTAGCCTTAGTCAATGCCTCTATCCGTAGCCCGCATCCTGCCGGGGCGCGCCAGCAAAATCATTGTTGTATGTGCAATGAGCTCGGTGTGCGCGGCGTACCTGATGACTCACGACCATGCCGCGCGCAACGACGAACCCGACGTTTCGCTGGTGAGCAAGGATTCGACGACCGCCGCCGCGCGTTTACCGGCGACGACTGCACCGATTCCGCAACCGCCCGCGTTCACCGTTAAAAAGGCGCCGATCGAACGCAACTTCGCGGCGGCCACGCAAAGCCTCGGCGTCGATGCCGGTACCACGGCGATTCTGGTCCGTGCGTTCCATAACGAACTCGACCTGACGCGCGACCCGCAACCGGGCGACCAGGTGAGCGCGGTGTTCGACAACAACGGCGGTGGCGACAAAGCCGCCGCCACGCAGGGCAACGGCGGGAGTGCTTCCATCGCGTCCGCGCGCGAACCGCTCGCGGTTCGCATCGTGCGCGGATCGGCCACGCACGACGTGTTTCTGTACAAGGACCTGCACGGCCAGCCGCTCTATTACACGAAAGACGGCGCGAGCACGAAGCCCGCCTTCGATCGATATCCGCTGGCTTTCACGCGCGTGTCATCCGGTTTTTCGTTGCGTCGCTTCGATCCGGTCGCACATCGTTGGCAAAGTCATAACGGTGTCGATCTCGCCGCGCCTCCCGGCACGCCCGTGCATGCGACGGCGCGAGGCGTGATCCGCTTTATCGGCCGTCAGACCGGTTACGGCAAAGTCGTCGTTATCGAGAATCCCGCACCGTATTCGACGACGTTCGCGCATTTGTCGCGTTTTGCGAAAGGGCTGCGGCGCGGCAGTCATGTCGCGCGTAATCAGGTGATCGGCTATGTCGGCGAGACCGGTTGGGCGACCGGGCCGCATCTGCATTACGAGGTGCACGTCGACAATGTGCCGCAAGACCCGTTGACGGTCGGACTGCCGGAGAAAACGCCGCTGCGCGCCGGGGAGTTGCAGCAATTCGAGGCCCGCGTTGCGCAATTGACGGCGCTGCTATGAAACGGGAATGGCCGCTGTCCGGGTTCGGTCTCAGCTTTGCGACACGCCGGTCCGCGCCAGGTAATCGCTACTCCGTCGCGTAACGCGCAGGCAATTCTGACCGGAGTACCCGGCAAACCTTTGCCGCTCAACATCGATACGGGTTTTCCCGCGCGCCTCGAATCAATGCAGGCCGACGCGCGCGACGGCATCGCTGCACCATGGTGGTGTCTCAATTCCGACTCATCGCGTGCGATCGGGCCCACGCGATACGCGCTGCGAAAGCTCAGATCATTTGCCGGCAAGGTTTGCAGCATCATGGCACGGCCGTTGCAATAAGAGCGGCACAAGAACCAGATACGCTGCAACCGGCAAGCACGTAGTGAATAACAGCCGACAGCAGCACATGTCTTCGTGATTCGCGTTCGGGGAGATTGACGCGTCTTGCGAGGGGCGGCGGGGCCAACTCAGGGCGGATGTCAATAAACAACGACGCGAGTGAGCGATGCGAAAGCATCGGTCACTCGCGATCATGACAACGTGAAGCGATGACCTCGCCACTTTTTACGTCCTCGTGGACGGCGTCGAATTTACCGTAAGTTCACGGTAAAGCATCGGCGCGATGCCGCCGATTCGTGGGGCTGGCGCTTGCGTGCCGGCCGGCAGGCTGCGAAGATCACGCTAACGCTCCTGCCGTTGCCGACTCTCCGGTGTGCGTGCTTCCTGTTTGCGATGGTTCGAACTGCTCATGTTGAGCCGGAGCAAGCCGTTCACGCGAATGCGCGCGCAGGAGCCGTCAATACACGGTATGCATCGTCCGCCCGGGGAATTCCATGTTCGCGTCGATCCCGTTTCCTGAATTGCTGCACCACGCGAGCCTCTGGCTGAAAGCCTACGCACTCGCGCTGCTGACGATGGGCATCGGTGCATGGCTCGAGCGCCGCTGGCCGGCCGCGTTGCTGCAATCGCGCGCGGGGCAACGGTTGAACATGGCGTACGCGGGAGTGTATCTGGCGCTTGTCGAGGCCGCGAAGCCGCTCGCGGCAGCGGCCAGTGTCGCGATCGTGAATGCGTTCGGCGGCGGCATGGTGGTGCTCGTGTCGCAAGGGTGGGGCGCGCTGGCGTCGTTCGTGATCGTGCTGCTGACGATCGATCTGCTCGAATACGCGTTTCATCGCCTGCAGCACACGTGGCCCGTGTTGTGGAAGCTGCATTCGCTGCACCATAGCGCGGTGGATTTCAACGTGACGATCACGCTGCGGCATCACTGGCTCGAAGTACTGATTAAGGGCTGCCTGCTTTATCCGATCGTCGGCGTGCTGTTCAGGGTCGAACCGTGGATCGTCGGCGCGACCTCGGTCGTGTTCCTCTTTGGCAACTACTTCTCGCATCTGAATCTGCGCGTGGACCTCGGCCGCTACGTCACGTGGGTCAGCAATCCGCAGTATCACCGTTTGCATCACTCGATCCGCGCGGAGCATCTCAATCACAACTTCGCGCAATTGCTGCCGATGTGGGACCACGTATTCGGCACGCGGTGGGTGCCCGCGAAACATGAATGGCCGGTTACGGGTCTCGACGACGGCACGCAGCCGCGCTCGCTGCTTGGCGCGTTGAGCTGGCCGTTAGGTGTCCATGCCAGGCGCGAGGCGGTGCCTGTTCGCAAGCCGCTCGCGTTGCTGGACAAGGAAACGGAATGACATTGGCGGCCTGGGAAGCCGCGCGGTGAAGCAACGGTGCAGCGGCTATGTGAATCGGCTATGAAGCGGCGCGGTTGCAAAGCCGGTTCGCGCGCTATGCGGCAGGCTGCGCGTTGCGCACGGCTTTGCCGCCCAATAGCGAAACGATCAACGTAGCCATCACGAGCAGGCACAGCGCGACGCGCAAGCCGAGCCAGCCTGCGCCGAGGCCGATTAGCGGCGGTCCGACCAGAAAGCCCGCGTAACCGGCCGTGGCCGCCATCGAGACGCCGATCGCGGGCGTCGCGGTCGAGCGGCCGGCCGCGCTGAAAATTACCGGCACGATATTCGCGAGACCGATGCCGATCATCGCGAAGCCGACGCACGCGGTCAGCACTGTCGGCAGGCTCAATACCAGCGCGAGCCCGGCCAGCGCGATCAGGCCGCCGAGCGCGACGACCCTGCTCGAACCGAAGCGGCGCACCGAGGCATCGCCGGCGATCCGGCAGGCCGCCATCGAAAACGCAAACGCGGAGTAGCCGATAGCGGCGACGCTCGCTTCCTGATTCAGGGCCGAGCGCAGATACACCGCGCTCCAGTCGGCCACCGCGCCTTCCACGAGCATGCAGAG
This sequence comes from Paraburkholderia sp. Ac-20342, assembly GCF_017104985.1. Classification (NCBI taxonomy): domain Bacteria; kingdom Pseudomonadati; phylum Pseudomonadota; class Betaproteobacteria; order Burkholderiales; family Burkholderiaceae; genus Paraburkholderia; species Paraburkholderia sp. Ac-20342. The sequence goes on from NZ_JAAGPQ010000021.1 coordinate 56,472, forward strand.
AAACGCGAGCATCGCCAGTTTCATCACGCCGCTGTCGGGCCATGCGAAGCCGCTCGACGTGGCGGCCGCGCGCGCGCCGACATCGCGCAATGCCAGCGACGCGGAAAAAACGATCAGGATTGCGATGCATAGGTCGGGCGCCAGCAGTCCGCCGATCACCCCGATGCCGTTCTTCTGCAACATGGCGCCGGTTGCGGCGCCGAGCAGACCGCCGGCGCTCCATGCCGCATGAAACGACGACATGATCGGCGCGCGCCACTGTGTTTCGATGGCACTCGCGTGTCCGTTCATCGACACGTCGAGCGCGCCATTCGACGCCCCCAGCACGAACAGCACGGCACACAGCGCCGCCATGCCGGGCGCGAGCGCGGGCAATGGCAAGGCGATGGCGAAGGCCACGCCGAGCAGCGCGGTCGCGCGGCCGCTGCCGAAGCGTGGCGCGAGTTGTCCCGCGAGCGGCATGGCGACGATCGCGCCGAGCGCGAAGCAGAACAGCGCGATGCCGAGCGCCGCGTCGCCAAGCGCGAGGCTTTCCTTGATGCGCGGCACTTCGACCGCCCATGCGCCGATGCCGAAACCGTTGGCGAGAAAGATGCCGATCGTCGCGATGCGTTCCTTGACCGGCTTGCCGCGCGAGTTGTCGGGCGTCGTCATGAACGTGCCACCGTCACGTTGTCGCAGACGGCTTCGAGGCGCTTGAGCCGCGCGCGCGGCACGTCGGCCTCGACGAACAGATAGTCGATCGCCGATGCGGGCGCGACCGCGAACGGTGCTGCCGTCATGAGTTTTTCCGACGTCAGCGCGATGGCGATCCGGCCGCTGGACTTGACCATCGCGCGTTTCAATTCGGCATCCTCTGCGTCGAATGCAGCGACGCCTTCCTCGGGATCGAGCGCACAGGCGCCGAGAAAGCAGAGGTCGGCGCGAATCTGCTGGACTTGCAGCAGTGCGGTTGCGCCGAGCGAGCCGGCCGCGCCGCGAGCAATACGCCCGCCGACGAGTATCACGTCGAAACCGGTCCGGTTCAGCAAACGCGTGCCGGCTTCGGGCGAATTCGTCACGACGGTGAGATCGGCGTTCTCGGGAAGGGCTTCTGCAATCGCGACGTTTGTCGAGCCGGCGTCGAGCAGAATGATCTGCTTCGGCCGCACAATCGATGCAGCTGCCGTGGCGAGGCGCGCCTTGCGATCGACGGCTTCGTGCATGCGGAGCGCGGCTGGTTTGTCGGCGGGCGAGATCAGCAGGGCGCCGCCGTATACGCGCTTGCAGTGCCCCTGGTCGGCGAGATCGCGCAGATGGCGGCGCACCGTGTGCTCCGAGGTCTGTAACTCGGCGGCGAGTTCCGCCGCCAGCACGCGACCGTGCGTGCGCAGGCGTTCGAGAATCAGCGCTTCGCGCTGCTCGGGCAGGAGTCCGTTGATGGCTTCCTCTCGCGTTCGCTGCATGGCGTCTCCTTGCTCGATGGGCTTGAATCGATCATAAACGAGCAAAATTTATCGTAAACGTGCAGTCGATGCAAGCGGAGCCGTCGCGGGCTCAGGCGATGCGTTGCTGGCCGCGCGCACTGCGGCCGAAGAATAGCCAGTCGAGCAGCCATACCGCGACGAGCGTCGCGCCCATCAGCGGAAAGACGACGCCGAGCAGAATGAGGCCGGCTTTCCAGCCGCGCATCGGCGGCGCGGCGCGTTCGCGCGACGGCGCGCCGAGCGTGCCGGACACACGCAGCGGCCGCCGTTTCCACCACATCACGCAGCCCGTCACCGCGAGCGCGGCGAGGCCGAGCGAAAGGGCCGCGCAGAGCAACTGGTTTGCCACGCCGAAATAGCGGCCCATATGCAACGACGTACCGTACGACACGGCCTTCGCGATGGCGCCATAGTCGCCGTAGCGGATGTCTTTCAGCACCGCGCCACTATATTGGTCGATATATAGCGTGCGTTCGTCTTTCGGATTCCCTGGGAAATAGGAAATGGTATAGACGCCGGTGGCGGAATTCGGCAGCACGATGCTGTAGCCGTCGGTGATGCCGAGAGAGGTGGCGAACGCGGCGATATGGCCGAGCGAAAGGGGCTGTGGCGCTTCGGCGCTTGCATCGGTTGCTGCATCGCGGGACGAGGGCACGGGTGCATTGCCGGCGGCCCACGGTTTGAGCGGCAGCGGCAGGTCGTCCATGACCATACCGGGCATCGAGTCCATGCGGGCGTGGGCTTCATGGGCGCCGTGCGCATCCTTTGCCTCTGCGTGGTCTGCGTGCGTACCCGGCAATGCGGAGCGCAGCGCCAGACCTTTCCATGCGCCCGGCGGCGCGCCGAGCTGCGCGGCAGTCGCGAGCGCCTTGAACTGCTTGCCCCACGAGCCGGTCCACGGCAGGCCCGTCAGCACGAAGGCGAGCGCGCCGAGCGCGAGCCAGATGCCGAGTGTCGCGTGGATGCTTTTCCAGAGCGGGCGCCCTGACAGCGACAGGCGCGGTGCCAGTGCGGCGCGCACGGTGGTTCCGGCGCGCGGCCACCAGAGCGCGACGCCGGTGCCGATCATCACGAGCGTCCAGCATGCGACCAGTTCCATCAGCAATTCGCCGGGTTTGCCGAGTAGCAGCTTGCGATGCAGCATGCGATCGACCTGCATGAAACGGCGCTCGACGCTCAGTGTGCCCAATGCCTCGCCGTTATACGGATTCAGATAGACGCTCTGTTGCGTGCGGTCCGCGAGACGGAAAACGAATTCGGCGCTGCGTTGCGCGTCGCTTGTGATAACCGAGGTCGTCGCGACGGCATCGGCCGGCATGGCCGCGCGCGCTTTCGCCAACAGTACGTTGGGGGGCAGCCTCGGCACCGCTTGCGGTGCGACGATCAGGCGGTGCCGATACAGCAGCGGCTCGATCTGCGGCTGGAAGCAATACAGCGTGCCGGTGACGGCCAGCACGAGCAGAAAGGGCATCACGAAGAGGCCGGCGTAAAAGTGCCAGCGCCATAGCGTTCGGTACCCCGAATACGTGGAACCGGTGTTCGCACCGGCGCTCGGGTCCGCGGTCGAATCGCGGGCAACGCGCTCGTGTTCAGCGGCATGAGTTGTGGACATGAAATCCTCGTCGGATAAGTTGGATCGATCGGTTCGCGTGCCGCCTACAGGCGCAGCTTCGCTTCCACATAGAACGTGCGGCCCGGATACGGGTGATAGACGAAGTAGCGCGCATCGAAGATGTTGTCGACGCCCACACCGATTTCGCTGAGCCGGGTCGGCTTGAAGGTGAACTTCGCATCCGCGACTGTGTACGTGCTGGTGCCGCCGAATACGTCGGGATTCGTGTCGGTATTCGTGAGCGTGTTGTACTGGCGTCCCGAATAGCGCGCGGCGAGCGTAAGCGCCGCGCGGGCATCGAAGTGATAGGTCGCGGCAATATCCGCGCGCCATAACGGAATGCGATAAAAGTACTTGCCGACGGTAGCCGGGTTCTGCGCATTGGCGATGATCTTCGACTGCGTATAGGCGACGCTGGCGAGCAGATCGAGGCCGTGCACCAGCACGTCCTCGCCGGAATAGCTCGTTTCGACGCCGCGCGAGCGCACCTTGCCGATGTTCTGGAAGTTCGTCACGTTGGGAATCACGGTGGTGTCGGTCTGACTGAAGATCGTGTTCTTCACGTCGTCCTGAAACAGCGAGAAGCGGAATAGGCCATTCCAGTGCGCCCATTCGGCACTCAGTTCTTTGGAAAGATCGTCCTCGGGCTGGAGATTCGGATTGTTGTTGACGATCGCGAAGCCGTTGATTTGCCCCTGGAACAGTTCGCTGACCGTCGGGAAACGGTACGCGCGGCCAATCGAGGCGCGCAAGGTCAGATCGTCGCTGAGGTCGAACGACAGCGACGCTTTCGGCGAGAAGTGGCGCTGGCTCGCCTCGCCGTACGAAACGGTCTGGCCCGGCAGCGATTGCGTGCCGTCGTAGGCTTGCCAGTCTTCATAGCGCACGCCGTAGACGAGCTTCCAGCGCGGCAGAAAACGCCATGCGTCCTGCGCGTAGAGCGCCTGCGTCTGCGTTTTGCCCGTGAAGGCGTTGGCGAATGACGCCGCGTTGCCGTCGCGCCAGTTCAGCGTGTTGTAGCTCTGGTTGTCGAGAAAGTAGTTGTCGTAGTGATAGCCGAAACTCAGCGCGTGATTGCCGAGTCCCGCCTCGTTCGTGAACGGTGTGTACGTGCCGCGCAGATCGAGTGTTTTCCAGCCCGTGCCGTCGCCGAACAGTACCGTGCCGGGACCATTGCCGGGACCATTGCCGGGGCCGCCGGCATTCGCCGTGCGCGCCACGCTATTGCCGATGTCGTAATACGAGGCGATCGCTTCGCCATTCCAGCCGGCTGCGTTGCGGGTTTTCAGCGACAGACCGTATAGCCAGTTTTCGCTGTGACCGAGACTCGGTGCAAAGGCGGCCGCGGGAATCGTGTAGTGATAGCCGTTGATCGACACGTTGCCGCTGTACACAGGATTACCGTTCGCGTCGCGCAGGAAGGTCGAGGTCTGGCTGTCGTAGGTCTGATGCCAGTAGCCGAGCGTGAAGCCGCCTTGCAGCGTCGGCGTGAAGTCGTACTGCATCTTCAGCTTGAACTGGTCCTGCACCGTGTGCTCGATGCCCTCGCCGTTGACGCCGAGTACGGCCGTCGGCGTATTGGTCTGGTTGTTGTAGAAGTACGCGCCGGTGACGGGCGTATCGCCCGCTTTCGCGGGTGTGCCCGATTGCGCGAGCGTCGCGAATTGCAGCGGCTGGCTCGTGTTCTCGAGATGATTCACGCCGAGCAGATACGAGAACTTGCCGATGCGGTCGCCGATCGACGCGCTCGCTTCCGTGCCGTTGAAATTCTGGTTGACGCCGTACAGGCTGAAGTGCTGCGTAAACGCCTTGACGTCCGCATCGGCCTCGAACTGCTTCGGCATGCGCGTGCTGATGAGCACGGTCGCGCCCAGCGAATTGCCCGGATAGAGCGCGGAAAACGGCCCGTAGATCACGTCGACCTGCTGGATCTCGTCGGGAAACACCATCGACCAGCGCGGCGGAAACGAATAACTATTGCCGAGCAGATTGCTCAGCATCAAACCGTCTGCATAGACGAGGCCGCGCGCACTTTGCGTATTGCTCGTGCCGCGCACCGCGATGATCGAATTCAGGTCGCCGATAAAGCGCTTGCGCACGGCCAGATTCGGCATGTACTTGAGCACGTCTTCGGTATTGGCGACGTTCCAGTTGGCGAACTGATTGCGCGTGACGGTTTCGACGGAAGCGGGCAGATTGGGATCGACGGCGCGCGGTGCGGCGCTCGTACTGGCGCTGACGCTGACCGTGGGCAGCGTCGCGTCCGGTTTGGCGTCGTCCGCTTGCGCGGGCGAGGCGACGAGGGCCGGCACGAGTGCCGAAGCGAGGAGCGGCCAATAAGCGGACCGACAAGTGGACCAACAAGCGGACGAATAAGCAGGCCAACAAGCTGGCCCATGACTCGCCCCGCGAGCGGACCGGCAAGCGGCGCGATGAACCGCGCGATAAGCGGAAGAAGCAAAGCCCGCGTCGCGGCGGACGCAAAGGGGCAGCCTTCGCAGGGCGAAGTCGAACATGAACGTTTCCTCGGTGCATTGAACAGGCGAGCGCGGGCGTCGTCGGCGTAGGCGACGAACGCGCGATCAGAACCGGCAGCGATCAGGAAACGACAGGCGGGGCTCGTGGGCGTCCCGACGGGAACGCGCCAAGCGGTATGAAGCGGATGGACAGCGTGGGCGGCGCGGTGCCGGCAAGCGGCAGGGCGGCCGGAAGTTCGGCGACGGCAACCGTCGGCATCGCCACGTGATGTTCGAGCAGATGACAGTAGCCGCAGGCGCCGAATGCATCGTCGTGGCTCAAATGCACGGGCGCGGGACTCGTTTGAGCCACGAGCGCATTGCCCGCATCGCTCGCGCCGGACGGATGCAGCGCGGAACAGAGCGCGGCAACAGGCTCGTCCGCGCGGCCCGATGCGACCAATTGACTCACGAGCGGCGCGAACACGACAAGCCACATGGCGACGAGGCCAAGCCATGCGGTCATGCGGTGACGGGAGCGTGAAGTCATGATGATCGGGAAAAAGACCGCGCCGATTCTATCATCGCCGCGCGATCTTTTCTTTCGTGATGACAGGTATAGCAGCGGATTAGACGGCAAAAGGCCATTCATTTCGACGCGCTGGAACAGTGGCGAATCACTTAATCTGTCGGATCGCATTGCCGACATCCCGCGGAAACAGCGCAATATTTATCGCCACGACTCATGACGTCCATGCCGACGCTTGCCCCTTCCCTCGCCGACATCATCCAGCGCGCCGCTTCGTCGTGCTCGGCCGAACAGTACGCCGACGCCTCGCGGCTCGTCTTGCCGCTGCTCGACGATGCGAGCTTGCCGAACGATCGGCGTGCCGATGTGCTGAACATTGCCGGCGCGTGTTCGTTCATGTCGGGCCAGGTCGCGGACGCGGAGAACTACTGGCGCCAATGTTTGCATCTGAAGCCCGATTACGTCGCCGTGTATGCGAGTCTCGGCGCGCTGCTCCGATCGCTCGGCCGCCTCTCCGCCGCGAAAGCGATGTATCTGCAACTAGTGGCGCGGTGTCCGCTCGACGCGGATGCGCATTGTCAACTGGGCAGCGTGCTGCACGGGCTCGGCTACAGGGACGAAGCGCAGGCGTCGTATCGCAAGGCATTGACGATTCGCCCCGATCACGCCGAAGCACATTACGGCCTCGGTATCGTGCTGAGCGAACTGCGCCGCCCGCATGAAGCCGAAGTGGCTTATCGGCATGCGCTGTGCGGACTGCGCGGTCATGCGGAATTGCACAACAACCTCGGCAACGTGCTGCTGGAACTCGGGCGTCTCGCGGAGGCGGACGCGGCGTATCGCGAGGCGCTGACGCTCAGGCCGCAGTATCCGGAAGCGCTCAACAACCTGGGGGGCGTGCTGAAGGCAACGCAACGGCTCGCGGAGGCCGAGCTGGCTTGCCGGCTTGCACTCGCTATCCGGCCCGATTACGCGGAGGCGCATCTGAATCTCGGCTCGGTACTGGTCGACCTCGAGCGAGTACCTGCAGCGGAAGAGGCTTATCGCGCAGCGATTGCTCATCGCGAGAACTATGCGGAGGCGCATTACAACCTCGGCATTGCGCTGTTCAGGCAGGAGCGTTTCGGGCAGGCCGAACAGGCCTATCGTGACGCGATTCGCTGGCAACCGGACCTCGTGCATGCGCATAACAACCTCGGTTGCGTGCTGCGCGTGCGGGAACGTTTCGCCGAGGCAATCGAGGTATTCCGGCGCGCGCTCGCTCTATCTCCGCAACTGGCGCCGGCGCATGCGAATCTCGCGGCTGCACTCGCGCAGCTGAGACGGTTCTCCGAGGCCGAGAGCGAGTATCGCGCGGCGCTGGCCTTGCAGGCCTGTTATAGCGAAGCGCGTTTCGGTCTTGCCGTGGTGCTGCTCGGCATGGGCCGCTTCGACGAAGCCTGGCCACTCTACGAGGACCGTTATGAGCAGCCCGGTTTCATTCACCGCAAGACGCGCGAGATGCTCAGGTGTCCGCAATGGACGGGCGACACGCTGGCGGGCAAGTCGGTGCTGGTTTGGCAGGAGGACGGTCTTGGCGACGTGCTGCAATTCAGCCGCTATTTTTCGTTGCTGAAAGCGCAAGGGGCCGCGCATATCGCGTTTGCGTGCGTGCCGGCGCTGCATCGGCTGATGGCGGATGTCGATGGTATCGATGCCGTGTTCGATCACAGCAGCGCACTCGCGCAAATATCGGGCTACGACTGCTGGACCAGTCTTCTGAGCGCGCCGCTGCATTTCCGCACGACTGTCGAGACGATTCCCGCGCCGCTACGATTCAGGACCGATCCAGCGCTCGTCGAGTCATGGCGTTCCGCATTGGACGCACTGCCGCCGGGGCCCAGGATCGGTCTCGTCTGGAAAGGCAACGCGAAGCATCATAATGACGCGAATCGCTCGATTCCGTCGCTCGCCACGCTCGCGCCGCTCTGGAGCGTACCGGGCCTGCGTTTCGTGAGTCTGCAGAAAGGGCAGGGAGAAGACGAAGCGCGCCATCCACCCGCGGCTCAACCGCTGCTCGACCTTGGCGCTGACGTGAAGGATTTCGCGGACAGCGCGGCGATCGTCGCGCAGCTCGATCTCGTGATTTGCGTCGATACGTCGATCGCGCATCTGGCCGCCTCGCTCGGCAAGCCGTGCTGGGTGATGCTGCCGGAACGCGATGTCGACTGGCGCTGGATGCACGAGCGCGACGATTCGCCGTGGTATCCCCAATCGTTGCGTCTGTTTCGCCGGGCGCCCGGAGAGGATTGGGCGGTATCGGTCGAGCGCGTGCGGCAGGCGTGTGTCGAACGATTCGGTGCCGCGCTTCGCGAGGAAGCGCGCTGATTTCCGTCAGGCGGCACCGTAAGCCGTCTTTATGCCTGCGTCACCTGGATGTGATAAAAAGCCCCCACGGCGACAACTCGAAGCGGTCCTTGAGCGGTTTGGTGGCCAGTTCGGGAAGATGGTCCGCGTCGAAGATCGCCCATAGCGGTCCTAGGCCACCGAGCGGCAGCGGCTTGCCGTCCATCTGCGTCGCGAGAATGAAGCGATACGCACGCACCGTGTCGAGTGTCGTCATCACGGCGTAACCGTCGACCGCGTGCATCACGATTTGCGTGCTGCCGGCATCGGGCGCGCCGACGTGAGCGAGTACCTCGGTGAGCAATGGGCCGCTAAACGTATGCTGATGCGAATCGTATTCGATGGTGGGGCGAATCGTCACTTGCTTCATGCTGGCGAGCAAAGGCAGATCGATGCCATAGGCTTCCGGAAACCTGATCTGATGCTTGGCCAGCAACTGATCGAATGACGGGTCGAGTGCGCCGCGATTGCTGCGTTTGATCGAACCGGATATCGTCAGGATAACTGGCGAGGGGGCGCAGCGAGCGCTGTATTCGCGCTGTGCGCCGAATGCGGGCGTGGCTGCCGCGCCTAGTACTGCTGTGCGGGTCAGGAATTCGCGTTTATTCATTGTATTTTCTCCGGGCGTCGTTGAGGCACGGCCTGGCCAGGCGAGGCCGGCGTGCCCTATATTGTCGGGGAATTGCCGCCTTGCGTGATGCGGTTGTGCTTTATTTTTACTGAGTTTGCCATTTGCTTTTTACTTCCACAATGATTTCTGGCTTACAAAAACATTGAGAGAACTTTGCGTGGCCTGGAAAGCAACCTGGGAGACAAAGGGGGCAATGAACGAACTCAAGTACGTTGCATTCATCGGCTTCGGAGAAGCGGATGATATCGAATACGGAACGTTGCCGACTCTGTTCGATTGGCGCGCGTTTTTCGATAGCCTGCCGGACAGGGGGCGAGAGTCCAGGGGCTGAAAATCGCACCGCTAGTTCGCACCGATACTGACCGTGCGCGTCACGTCGACCACCGACAGGCGGATTGCATCGATCAACGCACGCGCGGCCGGCGAGGGCGTACCCGCCGCGCGCAGCGTCAGGCCGATATTGCGCCGCGTGTTGTACAGCGGCACGTCGAGTGCCACGAGTTGTCCTGATTGAATCTCGTGATGCAGTTGCTGCGCCGAGAGTGCCGCGGCCATGTCGGTGCCGAGCAGTAGCCCGCGAATTACCGCAAAGTCGGCGGTCTCGACTGTCGGTAGCGGCGGCTTGACTTTCAGGCGCTTGAATTGCGTTTCGAACAATGCGCGCGCGGGTGCGTTGCTGCGCGGCAGAATCCACTGCGCGTCGCGCAAGTCCATGATGGTCAGGTTGCGCGCCTGGGTGAGCGGATGATCTCGCCGCACCAGTATCACCATGTCGTCCGACATCAACCGCTCGTTTTTCAGGCCGCTCGTCGCATCGTTGTCGCGCAGCGCGCCGAGAATAAAGTCGATGTCGCCCGCGCGCAGACCGGCCACCAATGTCTCGTACGAGCTTTCGTCGGTCACGACGCGCACGCCCGGATTTTCCGAGGACATGCGCGCAATCGCCTTGGGAAGAATCAGCGTGCGTCCGAGCGGCAACGCACCGACCGTCACCGCACCCTGAATCTTGCCGTGCAACGCGGCGATATCGTCGGGCACGTGGCGCAATTCGTTCAGTGCGCGCCGCACGTGCAGCAGAAACGTTTCGCCTTCGGTCGTGAGCAGAATGCCGCGCGGGCTGCGATGAAAAAGACTCAGACCCGAGCCGCTTTCGAGCACGCGAATCGCAGTGCTTACCGCGGGTTGACTGATGCCGAACGTTTTCGCGGCACTCGGCATATGCCGGTGCCGCGCGAGCGCCACCAGCAGTTGCAGGCGCCGCGTGTTGAGCAGATAAGCGGGCAGCGCGCCTTCCGCAACGGGCCGGCGGCGCGTCTGACGCGCGGCACACCATTGCGCGAGTTCTTCCAGTTCGGCGAAGATGCGCTCGCAGCGATGCAGCACCGCGCGGCCGACCGGCGTCGGCAGCATGCCCGATGGGCCGCGATCGAAAAGCGGTTCGCCGAGTGCCGATTCGAGTTCCTGCACGGAACGCGTGACCGCGGACTGAGCGCGAAACAACGCGGCCGCCGCGCGCGTTGCGCTGCCCATTTCGGCGACGAGTCTGAAGGCGCGCAACTGCGCGAGATTGAGCAGGTCTTTGCCGCCCGCCGGCAACGGCGCTTTGGCCGAAGCGGGGCCGTGTTCCGTCGATGCGTTGTCGTTCGTCATGCCGCGCCCGTCATCAGATCGTCCGCACATGATGCAGCGGCGTGCGCGATATACCGAGCCGCTGCGCGAGCCGTGCTTCCGCGAGACGCCGACCCGGCGATGCTTCGCCCGGGAATATCTTCCCGCGTAACGTCTGGACAATCGCTGGCTGGGTCGTCTCGTTCATGGGTGTCTGACTCGTCGGAAGCTCCGAAGTATAGCCACGCGTATCACACCGCACCAAGCTTTAAAAAGTGCTTTGCGAGTTCTTTTCCCGAGCATCTGTTTTATTTATCGCATGCGGCGCCATGAGGGAGAAATACGAAGTTCTCAGCGTGGCCTTGGAATACCGGCGAAGCCATGCGCGGCGCGGCTTGCGGCGATGTCCGCCGGTTTGCCCGGCACGCATTTGCACGGTTTCGGGCCATGATTCCGGCGCAGAATGAGGTTTACCCGTACTTCCTGTCTCGCGGCACAATTCCTATCTTTGTATCCCAAGACGGTCGCGTTGGGTATTGCGGTGCAGACGGGCGATACAGACGGCGACCTATCCGATCGACACGCGGCACGAAGTGACGGAAGAGAGCGAATATGGCAAGGATCATTGGTGGCATCGGCACGTCGCACGTGCCGACAATCGGCCTGGCGTACGACAAGGGCAAGCAGAACGACCCGGCGTGGGCGCCGCTTTTCAAAGGTTATGAGCCGGTGGCGCAATGGCTCGACGAGCGCAAGCCCGACGTGATGGTGATGTTCTACAACGATCACGCCAACAGCTTCTTCTTCGACTGCTATCCGACTTTCGCACTGGGCGTGTCGGCCAATCACGAATTCGCGGATGAAGGCGCGGGCAAGCGTCCCTTGCCGGATATCGCGGGCCATCCCGATCTCGCGATTCATATCGCCGAGCAGATGGTCAACGACGAATTCGATCTGACGATCTTCCAGGACCGCCCGCTCGATCATGGCTGCAATTCGCCGCTCTCGCTGATGTTGCCGCATCAAGGCGGCTGGCCGCTCTCGCTGGTGCCGTTCGAAGTGAACGTGCTGCAATATCCGTTGCCGACCGCGAATCGTTGCTACCGGCTCGGCCAGGCGCTGCGTCGCGCGATCGAATCGTTCAAGCAGGACCTCAAGGTCGTGGTGGTCGGCACGGGCGGCCTGTCTCACCAGGTACACGGCGAGCGCAGCGGCTTTAACAACACCGAATGGGACATGGAATTTCTCGACCTGATCGTCAGCGATCCCGAGCGTCTTGCCGCGATGAAGCACGTCGACTACGTGCGTCTTGGCGGCGCGGAAAGCGTCGAGACGATCATGTGGCTCGCGATGCGCGGCGCGCTCGGTTCGAAGGTCCGCGAACTGCATCGCAACTACTATCTTGCCACCAGTACCGCAATGGCCGTGACGATTTATGAAGAAGAGGTGGGGCAATGAATCCGCAACTGATCGGTGTCGAGGCATTGACCGGCACGTATCCGTTCGACATTCGCCAGAGCATGAAGGCGATGCGTCTGAACCGTTTCTTCTGGCAGATGCGCGAGGCGCCCGCGCGTGCGCTGTGGCTCGAAAACCGCGCGGCCGCTTACGATGCGGCGGCTCTGACGCCGCAAGAGCGCGCGCTCGTCGACAACACGGACTGGATCGGCCTGATTCGCTATGGTGTGTGCTTCTTCGTGCTGGAGAAGTTCGCGCGTGTCGTGAAGATCACGAACCTCGGCATGTACGCGAGCATGCGCGGCGAAACACTCGAAGCATTCCTGAAAACGCGCCGGGTGCCGGAAGCGGTTTAAACGCTGCATGGCGGCAACCGCTCATTAGCGCGTCGTGCCTCGAATGCGTTCGACGTGATCGTCGAGTTGCGCAACCGAATCGTCGAGAAACTTGGCGCGCGCGTCGAGGTGAAAAACTATCAGCGTGACGGCGAGGATCACGATTGCCGCCAGTGTGACCGCGGTTACGAGCCATTCGGGCCTGACGCCGCCCGCCGCGCCGCAGATCGAGCCGGCGGCGAAATCCGCCGCGGCCATGCCGGTGTAGTGCATGCCGGCAATCGCCACGCCCATGACCAGTGCCGTGCCGATGCGTTTGGCCGTTACGTGCCGCCGCTCCGCGGTGCGCAGCGTATAGGCGCTCCAGAGCGCTACTGTGGACGCGGCAATCGCAATCGCGATCGACGCGATGAAAAGAACGGGGTGGTAGTGAATCGCGGGAGACATCAACATCGCGGCCATGCCGACGTAATGCATGCTGGCGATGCCTAAACCCATGAGCACACCGCCCGCGAACAGGCGGAATATGCCGAGGCGTTTGCGCGTGACGGTCTGCAATGCGAACCACGACACTAGTACCGCGATGGCGAACGAGTAGATCGTTATTCTGAAATCGTAGCCAATCGGAATGCTGAGCGAGAAAGAAAGCATGCCGATGAAATGCATCGACCAGATTCCGGCACCCATTGCCAACGCGCCGCCGGCGAGCCATATCTGGCGTCTTCTCGCATAGGCGAGCAGCGAAATGCGATCGGCGAGATCGAGTGCGGTGTAAGAGGCGAGCGTCGCAATGAGTAAGGAAATGGCGACGAGCCACAGGTTATAGGTGCTTTGCATAAGTCGATGGCTTTTGTGATAGCGCGTATAGCGATTATTGGCAACCTCGCTGGGATTTTTCACCCATGAAAAATCCGACCCTGCAAACCGCATTGGCCTGTGCGGTTATGTTCTTTCCACGCTTCTTTCCGGCTATACCCCGATACAAGCCGCACTATGGAAAAAAAGTCCGGTCGAGTGTAATACAGATTTGAGAAATTTTAATTAAGGATTGGATACGCAGACAGGATTTTCTTCAATCAATACCGAGTGAATTGTTAAATTCTCATGCGTGCATAATAAGCTGTGTCGCCGTGGGAAAGAGCGGATCGGGAGAAACCCCGGGGATGCTTTTCACGTCCTGCTACGGTATAACGCCAGCAGGGGATCAATGTTCTTTCTGCCTGCCGGGGCACGCAATGAGACAAGACAGGACGTGCGATATAGTCGCGAGCGGTGCGCGCATTTCGCTGATGACCTATGCGGACACCCTTACTCCGCCATGTCCGCGCAGTCCGGCAATCTCGACTTCCGAATAGCGCGCCGGACATTCGACCTCGAAGATCGCAGCCTTTCTTGCGGCAATGTCGTTTGACGACACTTGTCCGGTTGCCAGGTACACCGGCGATTACCGCCGCCGAACGCTGCCAATCGCCGTGAATAGCCATGTATGATGGCGGACTCGCGCCCGCATTCGAACGCCGCGCGAGCGGCCTGCACGGATGCCGCGCGCGCTGGCCGCCCGGAGGCCGCGCATCCATTCACGATGATCCAGAGGAAGACCGCCATGACGGCTGCAACACAATTCGATCAGGTTTCCGTTGTCAAACGAGCCAACGTCTATTTCGACGGCAAGTGCGTTTCGCACACGGTTCTGTTTGCCGACGGCACGCGCAAGACGCTCGGCGTGATCCTGCCCTGCATGCTGAACTTCGGCACCGACGCGCCGGAACTCATGGAAGTGCAAGCGGGCAAATGCCGTATTCGCCTCGACGGCAGCGACGAATGGAAGGCCTATGGCGAGGGCGAATCGTTTTCGGTGCCGGGCAAGAGCCGTTTCGATATCGAGGTGATCGAAACGCTCGACTACGTTTGCAGCTATCTGTAAGAGCGGGTAGGGCGCATGCGGTGGGGGATGCCGCATGCACCTCGCGCCGGCAGCCCGCAGCCGCATGCCACGCAAACTTACTTCCTCTGATCGTCCGTATCTTCGCCCAGGTCATCCACTGTTACGCCCAATTTCTCATACAGCGCCGTCCGGCCCAGCGGTGTAACCTGCACCGCCCGCGATGAAGACGCGCGCCGCAACCAGCCGTTCTCGCACAGCATCGACATGAACCTGACGCCGAGCGGGCTGGCGAGATGGTGTTGCCGCTCGGTCCAGTCGAGGCATTGGCGTGCGATGCCGTGCTTGCCCGGTCGCAGTGCTGCGACGTCGATACCGAGTTCACCGAACCACCGCGCGCCGGCTTGCGTAACTTCCAAACGCTTGTCTTCGCCGGGCGCGAGAAGATCGCGCTGCATCAACTGCTGCGTGATCGCCACGCCGACCTGACCGGCAAGATGGTCGTAACAGCATCGCGCGAAACGCAATTGCCGCGCATCGCGGCCACGCGGTTTGCGGCGCGCCGGTGCTGTGGCGCCGATTGCCGCGAGGTTTTCGAGTAGCGACGCCACCTGCGTATCCGCGAGTCGATAGTAGCGGTGGCGTCCCTCTTTTTCGACCGTGATGAGGCCACCGTCCAGCAGCCTGGCGAGGTGGCTGCTCGCGGTTTGCGCCGTGACGCCGGCCGCGTAGGCCAGCTCGCCGGCGGGCAGCGCGCGGCCATCGGCCAGTGTCATCAGCATGGCCGCGCGGGCCGCATCGGCGATCAGGAACGCCGTCGCCGCGATTTTCGGTTGAACGTCCATCTTCGTCTCCTGAGCATTGACCGATAGCGTAGCCCAAACTCGTGCCCGGATACTTCGACGCGCATCGAAGCATCGCGGCCCCTCGATCCCCGATACTGAAGCGATACCAGCCATGTTTTCAAGGGGGACTCGCCCGATGAACGCTCGAATACGGCAACGGACCGTGCTGCTTGCAACGAGCCTCAGCTATGTCGTCGTGATCCTCGATACGTCGATCGTGAACGTCGCATTGGCGCCGATATCGGCGAGTCTTGCGACCGGCATGAGCGGGCTGCAATGGGTCGTCAATGCTTATACGCTGACCTTCGCGAGTCTGCTGTTGTCGGGCGGCACGCTCGGCGACCGGCTCGGCGAGCGCAACGTGTATATTGCCGGTCTCGCGATTTTTACCGTGGCTTCGGCGTTGTGCGGCGCGGCGTCCGGCCTTGCAATGCTGATCGGCGCGCGCATTGTGCAAGGTGTCGGGGCAGCACTGCTGGTGCCCGCTTCGCTTGCACTCATCAATCGCGCGTGCCCGCATCCTCGCGAGCGCGCGGCCGCATTCGGCGTATGGGCCGGACTCGGGGGCCTCGCGATGGCGGCAGGGCCACTGATCGGCGGTGTGGTGATCGGACTGGTCGGCTGGCGCAGCATTTTTTTGCTGAACGTTCCCGTGTGCCTTGCCGGCATCGCGTTGGCGTTCAGGGTGGCGATGCCGGCGAGAGAGCCGGGCGGTGCCGCGCATCGTTTCGATATCGCCGGGCAGATCGCCGCAATCGCGACGCTAGCGCTGCTCAACATCACGGTCATCCGTTTGCCCGCAGAGGGATGGTCCGCGCCGCCCATTGTCGTGGGCATCGCGGCAACACTGCTCGCGGGCTGCATGTTCGTCGCAATTGAAATGAAGAGTGCGCAGCCGGTTTTGCCTTTCGGCCTGTTTCGCCATGCGGGCTTTTCCTGCGCGATTTTCGTTTCCGTGGTTTCGGCTTTTACGTTCTATGGCCTGATATTCGACCTCAGCCTGTACTTCCAGCATCAGCTCGACTACTCGCCGATGCGGACGGGGCTGGCCTTCCTGCCGCTCACGATCGTCGTGCCGATCGGCAGCCTCGTGTCGAAACGCGCCGTGGCCTGGCTGGGACCGAGGCGTCTCGTGGCCGGTGCGTGCATGCTCGCGGCGCTCGGCTTTACCGGTTTGTGGGCGATCGTCTCCTGCTTTTCCGATGCGCCATTCGCGTTCGCCTTGCCCGCGATCGGTCTTGCCGCGAGCCTGATTACCCCCGCCACCACGGCGACCCTCATGGCATCGGTCGAGATCGATCGCTCCGGTATCGCGGCGGCGGTGCTCAATGCCGCGCGTCAAACGGGCGCGGTGCTCGGCGTCGCCATTTCGGGGAGCATGCTCGCGCTACAGCATTCGATTGCCGACGGCATGCGCGGCGGCCTGTTGCTGTCGGCTGCGTTGTCGATGGCAGCCGGGATCGTCTGGTTTTCAGCGTATGCCGTCAGCTCAATGACGCCTCGCCCTTCGCGACGATCTCCTCGATCACCTGCACGAACTGCTCCACCGGCTGCCCGCCCGTCACCAGATAGCGACCGTTGAAGATGATCGATGGTACCGATTGAATGCCCATCTGCTGATTGTTCTTCTCTTCTTCGCGCACCTCGTCGGCATACGCGCCGCTCGTCAGAACTTCGCGCGCTTCTTCGGCATCGAGTCCCACCGACCGCGCCGCTTCGATCAGCACGTCATGATTGCCGGGGTTCTTGCCGTCGGCATGATAGGCGCGCAGCAGCGCGAGCTTGAGCGGCAACTGCTCGCCCCGGATGCCGGCCCAATGCAGCAGACGGTGCGCATCGAACGTGTTGTAAGTGCGCGTGCGCGGACCGAAATCGAAGCCGACGCTCGCGCCGCGTTCGCGGATCATCGCCTGCGTTTCGGCGATCTGCGCGGGCGTGCGCCCATATTTTTTGCCGAGATATTCGACGATGTCTTCGCCGTCAGGTCCCATCTGCGGATTCAGTTCGAACGGATGCACGGCGATTCGCGCGTCGACGCGATCGTGCAGACGCGCGAGCGCAAGCTGCAGCGACGACAGGCCGATCGCACACCACGGGCAGGCGATATCGGAGACGAAATCGATGGTGAACTGCTGTTTCATTGCGGTCCTTGAAGGGAAGAAGTGCCGTGAAGTTCGCGGAATGCGGGCGCGGCGAATTCCGACAGCGTAGCGTGAATCGTCGGCGCGTGCAGGGTCGCCGAATATGAGCGCAAGACCCGGAGTGTTTTCGTGCAGTCGTACTCGTACACTGACGTTATCGATTCCCTTCACGCCACCTCGATGACGACTTCACACCCCACGGCGCTCCTCGCCACCGCATCCGCGCCCACCATCGACCGGCGCGTCGACACACTCGACTGGCGCCGGATCGAGCTGGACCTCGATCAATACGGCTGCGCGGCCGTGCCGCAACTCGTCACGGCGCACGAGTGCGATGCGCTCGCGGCGCTTTATTCGCGCGACGGTCTTTATCGCAGCCGTATCGTGATGGGCCGTCATGGTTTTGGCCGCGGCGAATACAAGTACTTCGCCTATCCGCTGCCGCACATCATCGGCGAATTGCGCGGCGCGATCTATCCGCATCTCGTGCCGGTCGCGAACCGCTGGAACCAGGCGATGGGTATCGACGTGCGTTATTCGCCGCAGCACGCCGATTTCATTCGACGTTGCCATGACGCGGGCCAGGTGCGTCCGACGCCGCTGATCCTGCAATACGGCGAGGGCGATTACAACTGCCTGCATCAGGACCTATACGGCGAACACGTGTTTCCGCTGCAGGTTGCGATCCTCTTGTCGGAACCGGGGCGCGACTTTACCGGCGGGGAGTTCGTGATGACGGAGCAGCGTCCGCGCATGCAGTCGCGTGCCGAAGTCGTGCCGCTCGCCCAGGGCGATGCAGTGGTGTTCACCGTCAACAGCCGGCCCGTGCAAGGCGCGCGCGGCCCGTATCGCGTGAATTTGCGTCATGGTGTGAGCCGTCTGCGTTCGGGACACCGGCACACGGTAGGCATCATCTTTCACGACGCGCTATGACGGCCATGGCGCGACGACGCACTCCATGAGACGATAAGGGCCACGATTCCAGCGTTTCTTCGCGGCACTCGAAAGCCGCGCCACGTCCCATGGAAAACCTGCTCAAGAAACTCGACCTCACTTCGCTGCGCCTGTTCGTCGCCGTCTGCCAGGAGCGCAACATCGCGCGCGCGGCAGAGCGCGAATTCATCGCGTCGTCGGCGGTGAGCAGGCGCATTGCGGAGATCGAGGCCGTGATCGGTCTGCCGGTCATTCAACGGCAGTCACGCGGCATTACCGTGACGCCGGTCGGCGAGACCGTGCTGCGCTACGCGCTGGCGATCATCGGCAATATCGAACAGATGAGCGCCGAGTTGTCGCGCTTTTCATCGGGTGCGAAAGGGCGCGTGCGCGTGGTGGCGAATCTTTCGTCGATCGTGCAGTTTTTGCCCGAAGACGTTGCCGCATTCGGCCGCGCGTTTCCCGACGTGTCGATCGAACTCGAAGAGGAAAACAGCGCGGACGTCCTGCGTATTGTCGACGAACACGGCGCGGACTTCGGCATCTGTAATCCGGTCGCGGGCAGCGAAGCGTTCGAGCAGGCGCCGTATCGGCAGGATCGGCTCGCGGTGCTGGTGCCCGGCGCTCATCGGCTTGCGAGCGCGTCGCGCGTGGCGTTCGACGATCTGCTGCACGACAGCTTCGTCGGCCTGCGCAGCGAAAGCGCGTTGACACGTCTGCTGACGCAGCAGGCGGCGAATGCGAGCCGGCAACTCGACGTGCGGATTCGCGTGAGCAGTCTCGACGCGCTGTGCCGGATGGTCCACGCGGGTCTCGGCATTGCGATCGTGCCGGAGCCGGTCGGCCTGCTCTACGTGAATACGCTCGACGTGCGGCTGCTGGCATTAAGCAATGCGTGGGCCGAGCGCCATCTCATCATGATCTTCAGGGCACGCGAGCAATTGAGTGCGAGCGCGGCGGCATTGGTCGCGTTTCTCGGCGATCAGGCCTGGTCAGGCGGCCGTCGGCGCAGTGGTGGCACGGGGGAGACCTCGTCTAAATCGTCGCTATGAAAATGATGGGTTTTGACGTGCGATTCGCATATGGCGATCCACTGACAGACCGATAGCCATGTCTATTCATTTTGGAATATTGAGTGAATATTTCGAAAGTCGTATTCCTTTATGTTCACTACAATAGTGTCGGCCAACGTGACTGCGCTATACGCTTGCGTTGAACCTTGTATCGAAAAGGAACACGGAATAGCTATGGTGAGGCTGGTACTACTCCTTCTTGGTGTGGCGTATCTGCGCAGACGTGCCCGCATGATTTTCCTGATCGGGTCGATCTGGATCATTGCGGGCCTGGCCATCTTTATCGACGTGATTCTCGGTGTGCACCAGTTTCCGATTATCTTTTTCGCGTGGCTGTTTCTGGCGGAAGGGCTCGCAACGCTCGCGGTCGCCTGGACCGGCGTGGGCGGACAGCGAGCGCTACGGTACGTCAAGGGCTTTGCCGTCGTAGGAGCGGCCGGACTGATCTTTGCCGGGCATCATCACGGAAATTTCATTCTGTCGATGATCTTCGGCACGCTCTTTCTCGTCGATGGACTTCTGCAATGCATAGCGGGCTGGGTTGTCCGCTATCGCCGCTGGAAGATCGCATTTTCGTGGGGCGTGGTTGAAATTCTCATTGCCGTTTTCTTCTACCAGCCCTATCCGACTCATTACGTTGGCACTTTGCCGTATGCCTTGAGCCTGTTCCTGTTCTTCGGCGGATTGAACATGATCTCGCTGGCATTCCGTGTGCGGCGCCTTGCCAGCAATCCCGCACTGCGTCGTTCGCAGCGCTCCGCGCTACTGCCCGATGTCGATGCGAACGCGGACAGCCGCGTTTTCGATCGCACCGAGTGGGATGGGCCGCCCGAGGATGAGGAGCGCGCCCTGACGGTTCATGTCTGGACCCCCTCAGGATCATCGCGGGCGCCGGCGCAGCGTCATCCGGTGATTGACCGCTATATCGCCGCGGTCGACGCCAATGGCGTGATCTCGACCGGCCACGCGGCACTCGAATCGCCCGAAGGTATCTACATCAGTCTCTACCCCGGTGTCGAAATCGATCGTTCACCTGACGAGTTCGGCCGTATCCTGCGGGCCAGCGCTGAGAACGACGTCCCCGGCCTGTTTCAGCCCGACTATGCGACCGAATCGAAGGCATGGTGTCCTTCGACCGTTCGCGTGCGGATTCGAAATTACGATGCGGCTAAACTTCAAACGTTTTGGGAAAGCTACCGGCGCGATACCAATTACAACCTCACCCACCGGAATTGTTCGAGCAGCGTTTCGTACGCGCTCGAAGCGGCACTGGACGGGGCAGTGGGCCGGTTGCGCGGCGATCGCACGGGCTGGGGCGCGTTCCTTCGCGTACTCGTCACGCCGGAACTCTGGGTGGCGGCGCAGATCCGCAAACGTGCGGTCACGATGGCCTGGACGCCAGGTCTGACGCTCGATTACGCCCGGGCGCTGAGCATGCTCGCCGACCCGCGTCCGTTTGCGTGGTGGAAGGCTACCCGGATCGCGGTCGGCAAGCTATTCGATCAGAAAAGGGCATGGCGCGAGCAGGATACGTCCCGCTGAGGCGGCACGCCGCCGAGCCCTCGCGAAACGAGACGGCAGCGTTGCTACACCGGCACTTCGGCATCGACCTTGCGCGCCGTATAGTGAGCGCAAGGAGAATGCATTCATGAACGATACGATTCGTCTGGACGGCCGCGTGTTGTACCTGTCGCAAAATCCGTCGGTGATCGATGCGCAGCTTGCCGGCCGGAATTTCACGCGCGCGAGCGCCGGCCCGTTGCGCGACAACGTCTCCACCGACGAGATCACGCCCGTCACCGTCATGCTCACGTACGACGAGCGCCTCGGCCAATACCCCTACGTCGGCTTCAAGGCGGGCGAGCGTCTGCCGATCGGCCGCAACGCGGTGAAGGACGGCGGCTTCCAGGTTACCGTGACGGGCAAGCGCTACGGCAAGGGGTCGTCGCGCGAGTCGAGTCCGCTCGCGGAGTTGTCGGCGGGTATCCGGCTTATCGTCGCGGAGAGCTTCGAGCGCATCTATCAGCAGAATTGCGACAACATCGGTATTCTGACCACGACCGATTTCTCGGTGCTCGACCGGCTGCTCGCGGGCGAGTCGATTGCGATCGACGAATTTCTCAAGGGACGCGACGCGCTCACGCAGCAGATCATTCGCAGCGGCGGCCTGCTCGCATACAGCAGATTCGCGGACTGGCCCGCGCCGGGCCAGCGCGGCAGCAGCGCCGCGAGCGGGGCGGCAAACGATGAGGAAAGCGAAGAGACAAGCGCCGAACCGAAGACGCTGGCCGAGAAAATCATCGACCGTCATCTGCATCCGGGCACGGCCAGCGCGCGGCGTGGCGACGGCGTATTCATCGCGGCCGACTGGCGCTTCAGCCACGACTACTTCACCGGCATGTGCGCGCATCTGATGCATCGTGCGTTCGGTAAGCCCGCGCCGCTCCACGCGCCCGATCACATCATCGCGTTCCAGGATCACCTCGTGCTCGCGCCGCAAAGCATTCCGCACGTGCGCGATGGCCTGTTGCCTGGCGTCGCGAATCTGATGGCAGGGCACACCTCGTTCTCGCGAGACTATCCGGTGCGCTCGCACGGCTCGCTTGATGACAGGTTCGATGGCGCGCCCGGCTCCGAGGGCATCTGTCATGCGCTGATGGCCGAGCAATACGCGTTGCCGGGGCAGGTCGCGTGCGGTACCGATTCGCACACGCCGCATTCGGGCGCGCTCGGTTGCCTCGCGTTCGGCGCGGGGGCGACGGAAATCGCCAATAGCTGGGTGACGGGCTACGTGCGCTGCAAGGTGCCGGAAACGCTGCGCATCGAGATCGACGGCCATTTGCGCGATGGCGTGACCGCCAAGGACGTCGTGCTGCATCTGCTGCATAGGGACGCGATCCGCTCGGGCGGCGCGATCGGCCTCGTGTTCGAATACGGCGGCGCGGCCGTGCGCGCGATGTCGATCGACGAACGCGCGACGCTGACCAATATGGTCGCGGAACTGGGCGGCTTTACCGGCATCGTCGAGCCGGACGAGCGCACGGTCGCGTTCCTGAAGGAACGCCGCGGCATCGATTTCGTACTGGAAAGCTGGATGAAAAGCGACGCGGGCGCGACCTATCGCGACACGATCCGCATCGACGCGAGCCGCATCGAGCCGATGCTCGCGCGTCCCGGCGACCCCGGCAATGGCGTGCCCGCGCGGCAACTGGGCGAAGACGTCGCAATCGATATCGCGTACGGCGGTTCGTGTACCGCGGGCAAGCGCGAGGACTTCGATTTCTATCACGACGTGCTACGTTGGGGTGTGCAGCACGGCATGCGCGTGCCTGAGGGCACGCGGCTCTATCTGCAATTCGGCACGATGGCGGTACGCGCGTATTGCGAGGAACAGGGCTATCTGCCGGTGTTCGAACGCGCGGGCGTGACGCTCGTGATGCCCGGTTGCGGCTCGTGCGCGAACTGCGGGCCGGGACAATCGGCGCATGCGGGCGACGTGACGATCAGCGCGATCAACCGCAATTTCCCGGGCCGTTCGGGGCCGGGCGAGGTGTGGCTGGCGAGCCCCTACACGGTTGCGGCCAGCGCGTTGGCCGGAAAAATCACGAGCTTCGAACAATTGAAGCGCGCGCACGGCTAGAATGCAGGCCGGGCTCCGGCTAGGCCGTATCGAGGTGCGTGCGACGCGCGACAGAACGCAGGGCCGGCAGCGAAGCGGTCCCAACGCGGTCTAGGCAAGCCCCGTTGTCTTGCCGGACAGGCGGCCGTCATGACAGTCGCAACACCTGGAGACATACAACATGACATCCCCCGATCAAGCGGGGTCCGTCGCGCGCAGCGACGGCAACGCGGCGCATGCCGGCAGCGCCGCCGAGCGCATCGCGCCTCAGGCGGACGACGCAAACCATGCCGCGCCGCTCGACGCCGGCAGCATTTCCGCGCGCCTCGACCGGCTGCCCGCCACGCGCTCGATCTGGAAGCTCGTGGTGCTGCTGAGCCTCGGCTTCTTCTTCGAGCTTTACGATCTGCTGTATTCCGGCTATGTCGCGCCGGGTCTCGTCAAAAGTGGAATCCTGAGCGCGACCACGCATGGCCTGTTCGGCTCGACCGGCGTCGCGAGCTTTATCGCGGCGCTGTTCAGCGGGCTGTTTATCGGCACGATCGCATGCGGTTTTCTCGCGGATCGCTTCGGGCGCCGCGCCGTGTTCACGTATTCGCTGCTGTGGTACACGGTGGCCAATGTCGTGATGGCGTTCCAGGACACCGCGACGGGCCTCAATTTCTGGCGCTTCGTGGCCGGTGTGGGCATCGGCGTCGAACTCGTGACGATCGGCACATACATCTCCGAACTCGTACCCAAGCAGATTCGCGGCCGCGCATTCGCCTGCGAGCAGGCGGTCGGCTTCACGGCCGTGCCGGTGGTCGCGTTTCTCTCGTTCCTGCTGGTGCCGCGCACGCTGTTCGGTCTCGACGGCTGGCGCTGGGTCGCGCTGATCGGTGCGCACGGCGCGCTGTTCGTCTGGTGGATTCGCCGCGCCTTGCCGGAAAGTCCGCGCTGGCTCGCGCAGCAGGGACGCCTCGCCGAGGCGGAGCGCGTGATGAGCGCGCTCGAAGCGGCCGTGCGCCGCGAATACGGCCGCGAGTTGCCGCCGCCCGCGCCGCCGGTGCCGGTCGCGCCGCGCGGCAGCTTCCGCGATATGTGGGTGCCGCCGTATCGCAGCCGCACGCTGATGATGACGATCTTCAACATCTTCCAGACGGTCGGCTTCTACGGCTTCGCAAACTGGGTGCCGACCTTGCTGATCAAGCAGGGCATCACGATCACGACGAGTCTCATGTATTCGAGCGTGATCGCGCTGGCGGCGCCGCTCGGGCCCGTGATCGGCCTCTTTATCGGCGACCGTTTCGAGCGCAAGACCGTGATCGTCGTGATGGCCGGCGTGAACATCGTGTGCGGCTTGTGGTTCAGCCAGGCATCGGGCGCGGTGCTGCTCGTGAGCCTCGGCGTGTGCCTGACGCTCGCGGGCAACATCATTTCGTACAGCTATCATGCGTATCAGTCGGAGCTGTTTCCGACCAGCATCCGGGCGCGCGCGGTGGGCTTCGTATATTCGTGGAGCCGTTTTTCCGCGATTTTCACGGCCTTTCTGATCGCGGCGGTGTTGCGCTACTTCGGCACGACGGGCGTGTTCGTGTTCATCGCTGGGGCGATGCTGATCGTGATGCTCGCGATCGGTTTGATGGGACCGCGTACGAATGGGCTCGAACTGGAGAAGATCTCGAAGTAGCGTCGGCCGAACCCGGCCATTCCACGCGGTTTTTTCCGCTTGCTTCAGCGCTGCCGCCGGTCACGGTTGTTCACCAAAACGTGTATTTGCACATCGACGAAGTTGCGTAAGATGTGCGAAGCACTTTGAAACAACATGCCGGCGCGATGCGTGTGTTCTTGCGCCGCCAACCTGAAAGCACCTGAGAGGAGCCGCATGAACACGAACGGGACGAGCAGTATGATCGGCGCGGCGCTGGTCGCGCTCATCGCAAGTTGCGCGAGCTATGCGAATGCCGGTGAGGTCATGAGCGCGCCGGCCGGCGAGGCCGCGCACATGATGACGGTCTCGGCCTCGCCGCCCGGGCGCAGGTCGGACGACGCGATCATTCTCGACGTGCGCCGCGCCCTCAGGCGCGTACCGGATCTCGACGATTCGGGGATTCGCATCAGGGCGCGTCGCGGTGTCGTCACGCTCACGGGGACCGTGCCCGAAAGCTGGCAGATCTCGCGCGCGGGCAACGCGGCACGCTCGGTGCGCGGAGTCACCGGCGTGTCGAACCGGTTGACGGAGCGCAAGAAGAATATGGCGGCCATCGGGCAAGGTCACGCGTCATTGGCTGGATAGGTTCGTCGCGGGTTGTGGATGTCGTGTTGCGGTAGTGCGTTCTGCCGCAACACGACGCGTACTGTTCTTTCGGGCAGCGGCGTCCGGCCACGGCAATACGAAATACGCTCACTGCCAACGGCGCGGAATGCGCCGTTACCTGACACACAGGCGGTGTCTTCGCGCATCGCTCATCTTTTTGCTACCCATGTCTCGCGTGTCTTCCCGACGCGCGCCAGTCAAACTCCCGACAAACCCCGATTGCGGCCGATGCCGCTGGCCATCGTGTTCGTGCGTACGATGGTCTCGAGCGCGCCTGTGCCGCTCGGCGATCCCTATGCGCTATATCCGGCCATGAGCACCGAGCGCACAAAAATTTCACCAATGGAGCCACGGAGCAATCATCGCGTCATTCTGCCCGCCTATCATGGCGAGCAGATCGCGTCGATCGATCAGACCAGAACGCCGCTAGCGGTAGTCGATACCGTGGCGTTTTCGTTCGACGCCGTGCCTGTCCCGCTGTTCGACGAAGCGGGCGGCGCGCCTCTCTCACGCCGCATCGCGAACGCGCATGGCGGCTCGTCGAAACAAGGCTTGATGGAGAACCGCGTGGCTACACTCAAGGATGTCGCGGAACTGGCCGGCGTGGGCATGTCGACCGCCTCACGAGCCATTTCCGGCAAAGGACCGGTTTCAGCCGAAGCCGCCGCGCGCGTGAAAGCGGCCATCGAGACGCTGAACTTCCGCCCGTCGTCGATCGGCCGGGCGATGGCGACGCGGCAGCTCGGCATCATCGGTATTTTCGTGCCGACGTTTTTCGGTTCCTACTACGGCACGATCCTGAAGCAGACCGATACCGAACTGCGCGCGGTGCATCGCCACGTAGTGGTCGCGACTGGTTGCGGCGAGGGATCGCCGCGCGAGCAGGCGATCGAGGCGGTGCGCTTTCTGATCGGCCGCGATTGCGACGGCGTGGTCGTGATCAGCCACGACCTGCATGACGAAGACCTCATCATGCTGCATCGGATGCACCCGAAGATGGTGTTCCTCAATCGCGCGTTCGAGCAGTTGCCGGATGCGTCGTTCTGCGCGGACCACCGGCGCGGCGGCGAACTCGCGGCGCGCACGCTACTCGATTTCGGCCATCGCGAGATCGGCGTGATTGCCGGGCCGGCTAGCGCGTCGGACAACGTGATGCGGATCGACGGCTTTTTCGCCGAACTCGCGCGCGCCGGCATTGCGCGCGAGGACGTCACGCTGATCGAATCGGACTTCTCGCCCGAAGGCGGTTATGCGGCCGCGCAGAAGCTGCTCGATACGAAGCGGCGCGTGACGGGCCTGTTCTGCGCAAACGACACGATGGCGGTGAGCGTGCTCGCGCGTTTTTACGAGGCGGGCATTTCGGTGCCGAACGATATCTCCGTGATCGGCTACGACGACGATTACTCGGCCCCCTATGCAGCGCCGGGGCTCACGTCGGTGCATATTCCGACCGCCGAGTTGACGCGCAACGCGGTGCGCTGGCTCATCAACGCGTGCTATCGCACCACCTGGGAAATTTTCCGCGAGTTTCCGGTCAGCGTGACGATGCGTGCGTCGGTGGGGCCCGCGCCGGATTCGAGGAAGACCTCGTGACGAGACCCGGTGTTTTCAGCGGGTCTCGCGATCACTCCCTTTAAGACCGTTGTAATAGTGCGCAACAGTGCTTTGCGGTTTTCCCTCATTTAATTCGCGGACAAAACCCTTAAACTCTCCGGTAACAAGTTGTTACGGGGTGACCGTGATGTTGGCCGTCTTTCTGATCGCCTGTCCTTTCTGCATCGCTGCGTTGTTCGGTTTTGCACGCCATGTGGACCCGCAGACAGGGCAATTCAAACGTTAAATCTTCGGGCCGGTTCGGTTCGCGCGCGAGCCGTGAAGAACCGTGAAGCGCTTCGTTCCTGGTTAGGTTGTCGTCAGCTTCGCTAGCGGCGGAAGCTGGCTTTCTTTCGTTCTGCTTTCCTGTTTCCGGCTTCCCGGCCACCTGCTCGATCATTCGTCAGGTCTTGTCTTTGCGTGCCGGTTCAGGGCACGATGCGCGATAAGCTTTGTTTAGGGGCAGTATCGCGTATGCAAGAATTTCTGCAAAAAATAATGACGGTGCGCGTGAGCGTACTGAAGGGCGTTCTTCCGTTGAGCCGCGCCGCGGCGGCGCGCGATGCGCTGGCCGGCGTGCAGCTTGCGTCGATGGATATTCCGCAGGTGCTCGGCTATGCGCGCATCGCCGGCATGCCGGCCGTCGCCGGGCTTTACACCGCTTTCCTGCCGCTCCTCGCGTTTGCGTTTTTCGGCGCCTCGCGGCATCTCGTCGTTGCCGCCGATTCCGCCACCGCAACCATTTTCGCGAGCCGCCTCTCGACCATGGCGCCCGCTTCGAGCGCGGAATACGCGGCGCTTGCGGCGATGGTCGCCTTGCTGACCGCGGCGCTGTTGCTCATCGCGCGCATCTTCAAGCTCGGCTTTCTCGCCGATTTCCTCTCGCGTACCGTGCTGGTCGGCTTTCTCGCCGGGGTCGGCGTGCAGGTCGGCATTGCGATGCTCGGCGACATGCTCGGCGTGCCGGGACATGCCGCGAGCAGCGTCGACCAGTTGCTGCTGGTCGTGCGCGAAGCCGCGCAGATTCATCCCGCGACGCTGGCGATTTCGCTGCTCGTGGCCGCCACGATCCTGTTCTGCAAACGCTTCTGGCCGCGTCTGCCGGTGCCGTTGATCGCGGTCGTGGCGGGCATTGCGGCGAGCGACGTATTCGGTTTCGCGGCGCACGGCATCTCGATTCTCGGACCCGTGGCGGGCGGCTTGCCGCCGCTGCGCGTGCCGTCGGTGACGTGGCAGCAGATGCTCGATCTGCTGCCGGTGGCGGCGTCCTGCTTCGTGATGATCGTCGCGCAGAGCGCCGCCGCGAGCCGCGTGTTCGCCGAGCGTTATCACGAAACCGTCGACACCAACGCCGACCTGCTCGGCATCGCGGCCGCCAATGCGGTGGCGGCGTTCTCGGGCGCGTTCGTCGTCAACGGCAGTCCGACGCAGACCGCGATGGCCGATCGCGCGGGCACGCGCAGCCAGTTCGCGCAGCTCGTCTTCGCGGCCGTGGTCGTGGTGGTGCTGCTGTTTTTCAGCCGCTATCTGCAATATCTGCCGCACTGCATTCTCGCGAGCATCGTGTTTACGATCGCGGTCGGGCTCGTCAATCTGTCGGCGCTGTCCGCGATTCGCCGCGAGAGTCCCGGCGAATTCGCGCTCGCGGTGTTCACGGCGGCGGCCGTCGTGCTGATCGGCGTCGAGCACGGCATTCTGGTCGCGGTCGCCTTGTCGCTGCTGCGTCACGTGCGCCATAGCTACCGTCCGCACACGATGATGCTCGCGCCCAACGGCGACGGGCTATGGGTGCCGGTGCCGGCTGTGCCCGGCAGCGAGACCGCGCCGGGCCTGATCGTCTATCGCTTCGGCGCCGATCTGTTCTACGCGAACGACCACTTTTTCGTCGAGGACGTCAGCGGCCTGATCGGGCATGCGCCGAGCGCGGTGCGCTGGTTCGTCGTCGATGCGAGCGCGATCACCGATCTCGACTATTCGGCAGCGCGTTCGGTGGGCGAGTTGTGTGCGTCGCTCAAGCGCAGCGGCATCGACGTGATCTTCGCGCGCGTGAACCGCTATCTGCGTGCCGACATGGACCGGCATGGGATCACGCCGATCGTCGAGGAGCGCTGCATTTTCGGCACCTTGCACGAGGCGCTGCTGATGGCCGGCGTGGTAAATCCGCATGAGCAGATAAAGGGCGCGCCTTGACGGATGCCTGGGGCTCGTTCATGAAGCGCAATGAAGCGGATGTCGTGCCACGGACCTCGCCGGGCGCATGGGCGCGAAGCCGTGCCTGAAGACGAAGCTGCGATAATGGCCGCCTCACCGCGCCACCGGCGGCCAAGCCTTCATACCGCCGGCGGCGCACCCGGTAAGCCCATTCCGGCCGCGTACCCATTGCGGGCGGCCCCCACTCAATGCAGACGCACCGAATGACTACTTTCAGTTTTCTCGACGACTACAGCGAAGGCGCGCATCCCGACATACTGCGCGCGCTGAGCGAATCGAACTACGTCCAGCAGGCCGCATACGGCGAGGATGCGTACTGTGCCGAAGCCACCGCACGCATCAAGGCTCGCCTCGGCGACGGCTTCGACGGCGCGATCCACTACGTCGCGAGCGGCACGCTGGCGAACCTCGTGTCGATTGCCGCCTGCCTGCGTCCGCACGAAGCCGTCATCGCGGCGAACTCGGGGCATATCGTCGGGCGGGAGGCCGGCGCGATCGAGGCGACGGGCCACAAGCTCATCACGGTTCCCGGCGTCGACGGGAAGCTCACGCCGGAGCATATCGAGGCCGCGCTCGCCGGCAATGCGCATTTCCCGCACATGGCGAAGCCGCGCATGATCTATCTGTCGAACGCGACCGAAACGGGCACGCTCTACACGCTGGCGGAATTGCGGGCAATCTCGGCCCTCGCGAAACAGCGCGGCCTCCTGCTGTTTCTCGATGGCGCGCGCCTCGCGGCGGCGCTGGCCTCGGACCGCAACGACGCGACGCTGGCCGATATCGCCGCGCTCGCCGACATCTTCTGGATCGGCGGGACCAAGGTCGGCACGCTGCTTGGCGAAGCGATCGTCGTATGCAATCCGGCCTTGAAAGAAGACTTCGCGTTCCACGTCAAGCAGCGGGGCGCCATGCTCGCGAAGGGCCGGGTCTTGGGCATCCAGTTTCAGGAACTGTTCGGCAACCACGATCTGTTCTTCGCCAACGCGCGGCACGCGAATGCGATGGCGAAGAAACTCGCCTCGGGGATCGTGGCGAACGGTCACGCGCTCCAGGCGGAAACGGTGACGAACCAGATATTCGCGATCCTGCCCGATCCGGTCATTGCCGCCTTGAAGCGCGACTTCGCGTTCTACGTGTGGGGCGCGGCGCATGACGGTCATTCGGTGGTGCGGATCGTCACGTCGTGGGCTACCGAAGAGCGTCAGGTCGATGCGTTCCTGAGCCGGCTGGCGTCGAGCTGAGCGCTGATCCTTGGATGCCGGGCGCGGCGCGGCATCTACCGCGGTGGTGCGCCGGCGTCGTCCGCGAAAAAATAGCCGATGAAAAAGCACAGGCCCGCGAGCGCGATGCCGAGCCCCGCGACCGTATAGGCGAGCCTCGCGCCGTGCCACAGGCTGTCGAACCATTGATGCAACTGCGCCATCAGCACCGCCGCATTGCCGCCGATCTGCTGCAATTCGATCTGGTAACGTGGATCGACGGCGCTGTACATCGCGACCGCGCTATCGGGCGGCGGCGCGCTCGCATGAATGAACGCTGCCGCGATCAGGCCGGCGAGCAGGATCGCCGCGCCGCTCGCATAGAGCCGCTTTTGCAGCGGCGAGCGTGCGGTCGCGGGGCTGGTTTCGTTGCCGCCGCCGCTGCCTTTGCCTTTACCACTGTCTTTGTGGTTGCCGTTCATCGTGCCTGTCCGCGTGCCTTGTCGTGGGCCATGCTGCGTGCCCTTCGTATCGCAATGGCGCCAGTATCGCAGAGCGGCGGCGCACGCCGAAGCGTGGGCTAGTTTTTCGACGTCAGCAGCTTAAGCCCCGCGATGCCGAACATGATCGCGAGCGAGCCGTCGAGCCAGCGCCGGATCGCCAGGTAGATGCGCCGTGCCGACGCCGTGGAAAACAGCACCGCGTAGCTCGCGAACACCGTCGTGCCGATCGCCATGCAGCCGAGCACGACCGGCAGCACGTGCGCCGCGCCGTGTACCGGCGACATCGCGAGCGAGACGATCGAGAGCCACACGAGCACCGCTTTCGGATTCGTGAGATGCAGCAGCAGACCGCGCAGATAGAGTCGCCCGAGCGGCTCGTCGGCCCGCGCGCCGCCCGCGAGCGGTTTGCCCGCGCCGAGCGCCGAGCGCGCCGATTTGAAGCCGAGCCACAGCAGATACAGTCCGCCCGCGATCCGGATCGCGACGAGGCATTGCGAGTAAGCGGCCAGCACCGCCGACAAGCCGAGCGACGCGAGCAACGCCCACGAGAACGAGCCCGATATCACACCGAGCGCGAACGTCAGCGCGGCGCGGCGGCCCGTGCTCATGGCGAGCGACATGATCGCGAGATTGCTCGGCCCGGGGCTCGCGGTGCCGACGAAATAGGCGCTGTAGGCGATCAGGACATCGGCGGTGAGCAGGGGGCTGGCGATCATGGCGGCGGGAGACGAGGGCGGATGGGGTACTTCACCTGATTCGGTGTCGGCAACGATTCTGCGCGCCGCTGCACGAAACTCACAGATACAGTTGCCCGCTCGCATGGCAGGACAATCGGCGCGCCGCGTGCGCGATGCACGGCGGCCGTGCTGGCCGTGCGTATTTGTGCGTATTGTGCGGCCGCTCAGCCACGCGTCCCGGCCGCTCCCGCCGCCCCCGCCGCTTCGGCAATACACTCCGCCAGCGCATCCGCTACCGCTTGCCGGCTATGCCGCGGACGCTGCACGAGACCGATCTCGCGCTGGAACGTCTGATCGCCGAGTTCGAGCGCGACGACGCTCGCGGGCCATTTGCCGAGCCCGGCCGTATCGGGAATCAGCGCGACGCCCATGCCGCGCGCGACCAGTTGCACGATCGCCTGCAATTCGTCGAGTTCGATCGCGTCGCGCACGGTCAGACGCGCGCGACGCAGAAAACGGTCGACGAGCCGCCCGCCGAACGAGGCGCGGTCGTAGCGGATAAACGGCTCGCTGCGTAGCAGCTCGCGCCACGAGCGTGCGCCGCGCGCGAGCTTTTTCGGCACGAGCAGCACGAACCGCTCGGCGACGAGCGTGCGCCATTCGAGTTCCGAGGGCAGCGCGAACGGCGGCTTGATGATGACGGCCAGATCGAGTTCGCCGGAATCCACCTGGCCGAGCAGGCCGAGCGATACGCCGGGCACCACGCGAATGCGCCAGCCGGGGCGGTCGTCGCGAAAGCGCGCGAGCGCGTCGGCGAGCAGCGACACCTGCGCGGACGCGATCGCGCCGACCCGCAGCATGCCGCTTTCCGCCGCGCCCGCGCCGCGTTCGGCGAGCCGCGCGTAGAGCGTCATGATGTCTCCGGCGAGCGCGAGCGTTTCGCGGCCGGCCTCGTTGAGCGTCGCGGAGCGGCCGGTGCGGTCGAACAGCGGGAAGCCCAGTTCCTGTTCGAGCCGCTGCATCTGCGCGCTCACGGCCGATTGCGTGAGGCCGATGCGCGCGCCCGCGCCGGAAAACGTGCCGTACTGGCTCACGGCGATGAAGGTCTTCAGTTCGCTCAGCATGTCGATTGATCGATTTTCGTGTTGGTCAGGTCAAATATATATCGTTTCTCAGCATTTTTATTCATGGTTAAACTTGGCCTCGCGTGACGGGCTCGCGCGGGACGCGAGCCGTACCTCAACCCCACTTCACTTCAAGCCAGCGAGTTTTCCATCATGAGCGTTGCCGAAACCGTCTTGCCGCCGTTCCATCTGGCGTTTCCTGTGCATAGCCTCGCCGCCGCGCGCGAGTTTTACGGCGAACTGCTCGGTTGTCCGGAAGGACGCAGTTCGGACGCATGGGTCGATTTCAATTTCTACGGCCACCAGATCGTCGCCCACCTCGCGCCGGACGAAATCGGCCATCGCCACACGAGCGCGGTCGACGGCGACGCGGTGCCGGTGCGGCATTTCGGCGCGGTGCTGTCGATGGAGCAGTGGCAGGCCGCCGCGGACAAGCTGCAGAAGGCCGGCATCGAATTCATCATCGAGCCGCACGTGCGCTTCAAGGGCGAGGTCGGCGAGCAGGCCACGATGTTCTTCCTCGACCCGTCGGGCAATGCACTCGAATTCAAGGCGTTCGCCGACATGTCGTCGCTGTTCGCGCGGTAGGCGCCGGGTAACCGGTTGCGTTGACGCAGGAACGCCGGCCTTCGGGCCGGCGTTTTCGTTTGTGGCGGAGGGCTTTTCGCGCGACGTTTCGTACTGTTTCGCGACGTTTCGTGCAGGCGAGAACGAACGGGAAGAGCCTCACGCGGCGGTGCTGCCGCATATCGTGCGGCGGCGTCGGTTTGCGGCGGAATGTGCGCAATCCGAATGGATTTTGGAATTACGCACTCGATAAGCCTGAGGCGTAATTGTATCCAAGCGTAACTTCCCTATTGCCTGTACGGAAACGCCACAAGACGTTATTTTTCCGCCAGATTAACCAGATAGGGGGAATTGCTACGTAGAGGAAATAATGAGAAAGTAATATTTCGTTACACTAATAAAGCTATTTTAAAGAATTGAAAATATTAATTAATGGTATGTTAAGTATATATTTAAATTTTGAGATAAAACGGACCTAATCTTCATTCTGAATTCCGGAAATGAATGATCTGTCCGATTGCGTGGATGACGTGAAATGGCGCTAATGGATGTATTCGTTCCAGGCGATGATTTGCGTATTTGAGTCGAATCGCAAAAAATATCGCCATTATTGCGTGCAGGGAAGTAATCGAGTAAATCGCTTTCCTCTATTTCGATTTTTGCGGCTCAAGCCGACGAGCTGGCATTTCGGGTAAAACAGACGTGCCGGCCATCCTTTTCGCCGGCACCGTACGCCACGCGCAGCGTGGCCGCACCTCGCGTCCCCAGGCGAAGCTCCGGGTTTCCTTGTGCCTGATTCCGGGCGAGGTCCGGCTGTGTCCAAGGTTCGTTCGAAAAAATGACCGATCGTCTCGATATGTGGGATGAACCGGCGCGCATGTCCTTTGAATGGTGATGAATAGATCTGAATAAGCCGTCCGTGGAGACGTCGGATTTGCTGGATAAGTAGATAAGTAGAGAGAATGAAAATCGGCTACGCGAGGGTTTCTACTGATGACCAAAATCTCGATTTGCAACTCGAGGCGCTGCGGGCGGTGGGATGCGTAAAAGTATTCACCGATCATGGCGTGTCCGGCAGCACCTTTTCCCGGCCCGGGCTCGACGAGGTGCTGGATGTGCTCAAGGCGGGCGATACCCTCGTGGTCTGGAGGCTGGACCGGCTCGGCCGTTCGATCAAGAAGCTGATCGAGCTTGTCGAAACCTTGGGGAAGAGGAAGATCCAGTTCGTGTCGATCACGGAGTGCATCGATACGACGTCCGCCGGCGGCACCTTGCTGTTTCATATCATGGCGGCGCTCGCCCAGTTCGAGCGCTCGCTGATCGGCGAGCGCACGCGCGCCGGCATGCGCGCGGCCAAGGCGCGTGGCCAGCATGTCGGCAGGCGTCACGCGATGACCGAGGCCGAGTGTGTCCAGGCGCATCAACTGCTGTCCGAGCACTCAACCCTGTTCGTTGCCCAGAAGTTCGAGATTCATCCCAAGACGTTGCTGCGCAGCCTGCGCCGCCACGGACTCAGTGTCGAGAAGACCGTTTGCTGACCCGGGCAGCCCGGCGCCGGGTCCGTGGCGAGGCGCGCCCCCCCGCGCGGGCCTCGTTTGCGCATATCTCGTTCCGATACCGGGCAGTTCTAGCCTGCCAGGTTCTACTTCAGGAGGCGCGCGGTTTGCTCCGACTGCTGCCGCGCGCGGCGGATCGTGCGCGGATGAACGTTGAATTTCGCCGCGACGTCGCTGATGGAGCAACTCTCGAGCAGCTCAATCGCCTCGGTCTTCTGCTCCGGCGTCAGAACCGGACGCCGGCCCAGCCGGGAGCCCCGGTCGCGCGCCGCGCGCATGCCGGCGCGCGTGCGCTCGCCGATCAGCGAGCGCTCGAACTGGGCGAGCGCGGCGAGCATGTGAAAGATCAGCATGCCGCTGCACGACGTCGTGTCGATGGCTTCCGTGAGTGACTGAAACTGTATTCCCCTGGCACTGAGGCTTTCGATCAGTTCCAGGAGCCGCCGCAGCGACCGGCCGAGCCTGTCCAGTCTCCATACGACGAGAATATCTCCCGCACGCAATTGTTCCAGCATCGAACTGAGTCCGGGGCGCAAAAAGCTGGCGCCCGAAACACCCTGATCTTCAAAAAGCATTTGGCAACCCGCCGCCTTCAAAGCACGAGTCTGTAGATCCAGATTCTGCTCATCCGTCGATACGCGTGCATACCCGATTTTCATGACACTTTACTCCGAGATTTAGTTTGTTTTTTACTTGTGAATACGAATTACCTGATCAGCATTTTCTGCTGACTAATGACGACAAAGGCTGGACATAACGGGTCCCTTTCGTCCTGGCAAATTCCTCGTAAATTCACGCAGCAAGTTCATGATTAACCCGATGGTTTTTTAGCGGCGATCGACTATGCTGGATCGTGACACAAAGGACCCCTTTTGTCCTTTTCTCCCCGTTATGGCGTCGCCTGTAATAAAGGCGCGGCGGCATGATGTCCGGGCAGCCTTTGTTCTCGCAGCCGGTTCGGCCACTGGCCGATTTGCCTGAGCAGTCCGGCCGGGCGGGAACGCTGTGCATTGCCGCGTCGCTGACGAACCTGCGCGAGATCGAGCGCGCATGGGGTTCGCGGCCCGCACTTGCGGTACGGCATGTCGTTCTCGAGCGGGCACGCGAGCTGTGCCGTTCGGTATCGGGCATTGCGGTGCTGAGCGGTGACGTGATCCTGTTCGTCTTCGATTCGCCGCTTGGCGGTCTGCCGCCGGCTGCGTCGGACCTGGCGCAGATCGGCTTGCTGCTCGACCGCATTCTTTGCGATCTCGCCGACCAACCGGTCAAGATCGCCGGCGACGCGGTATTCGTCACGCTATCCCTGTCGGTCGTCGAGCAGGCGGAAGGCGCATTCGATGCCGCGGCTCCCGGCGCCGGTGCGCATGCCGCTCGGCCGGGCCGCGAGGAAGAGCACTGGCGCGAGCGTTTTCTCGTCGACATGAAGGCGGCCGAGAATCTGTTTTCGGCGAAGCATCTCGACCGTCTGGTCTTCGATGCGGAATCGGTCCGCCATCTGGGCAGCGCGGGGATCGTGCGGTACTACAAGGTGGTGCCTTTCTGGACGTGCCACGGCGTTCGCCAGCAGGTTGCCGGGATGGTGGCGCCGCTCGCGCGGCTCGGCCTCGTGCGCAGGCTGGATCGCTGGGCCGTCGAGGCGACCCTGTGCGCGTTGCACGCGAACCCGGGTCTCTCGTTTGGCTGCAACGTGACGTCGCACAGCGCTTCGCTCGATGCCTGGTGGACGCTCATCATTGCGCAGCTAAGCGAGCAGCGAGCCGTCGCGCAGCGGCTCGTCATCGAGCTGTCGGATGTGCCGCCGGCGACCGATCTCGTGACCGTCGGCGCATTCGTGCGCAGGCTTCAGGCGCTGGGCTGCCAGGTCGCGCTCGATAACGTGGGCGGCGGCAGCAGCAGTGTCGAGGCGCTGGCGTCGCTCGGCGCCGACATCGTCAAGATCGGCGCGGGCTGCCTGCGCGAGGCGCGGGTGAGCGACTGGGCCGCCGACTTTCTGCGCAACCTCGTTGCCTTGGCGCGCGGCACCGGCGCCGACGTCGTGATTACCGGCGCCGAGGATGCAGCGGACGTGGAGATTGCGGAGTTCGTCGGGGCGACGCATATCCAGGGGCCGTGTTTCAAGGATCAGGTTCCTGAAATTTTGAATATCAATTGTCCTAACTAAACCGAGGTTCCGGTTTGGCCGGGAATCGTTCATCCCGGGTCCGGCCTTGCGGCTGGTCCCCGGGCTCATTTTGTCTGGGTCGAAGCGTTCGTGTCCGCGAACCGTATAGGGGTTCGCGGGCCGGCGATACGCGACGTTTAATAAGGGGAATTGTGTGACGACGAAGATTGCGGTGTGTGGCTTGGGCTATGTCGGTCTGCCCGTGGCAGTGGCGCTCGCACGCCACTTTGAAGTGACCGGATTCGATGTCGACGCGCGGCGGGTCGAAAACCTGCGCGACGGCGAGGACTGGACCGGCGAAATCGAGCCGCACGTGCTGCGCGACTCGACGATGCGCTTTACCGACAAGGTCGAGGACCTGGCGGGGACCAACTTCTTCGTGGTCGCGGTGCCGACGCCCGTCGACGAAAAATGCAGCCCCGACTTTTCGCTGCTGGAAAGCGCGTGCCGGCTGATCGGTCCGGTTCTGCAACCGGGCAGCATCGTGGTGTTCGAATCGACCGTCCATCCGGGCGCGACCGAGGACATCTGCGGGCCGGCACTCGAAAAGAGTTCGGGCCTGCGCTGCGGCATCGACTTCAAGCTCGGCTACAGCCCCGAGCGGATCAACCCGGGCGACCGCGAGCATCCGCTCGAAAAGATCGTCAAGATCGTCTCGGGCCAGGACCAGCAGGCGCTCGACGAGATCGCCGCCGTCTACGAAAAAATCATCGATGCGGGCGTGTTCCGCGCGTCGTCGATCAAGGTGGCCGAAGCGGCCAAGGTCATCGAGAACACGCAGCGCGACATCAATATCGCGCTCATGAACGAAGTCTCGAAGATCTGCGATCTGGTCGGCATCCGTTCGTCCGAGGTGCTGGAAGCCGCGGGCACCAAGTGGAACTTCCTGCGCTTTACGCCGGGCCTCGTCGGCGGTCATTGCATCGGCGTCGATCCGTACTATCTGACCTCGAAGGCGCAGGAACTCGGCTACCACCCCGAAGTGATCCTGGCGGGGCGCCGCATCAACGACGGCATGGCCGACTACGTCGCCGGCCGTCTCGTTCAGGTGATCGCGAGCCGCCATCGTCTCAAGGCGTCGACCCGCGTCGGCATTCTCGGCATCACGTTCAAGGAGAACGTGCCCGACATCCGCAACTCGAAGGTCGTCGATCTTTACGAAGCGCTCACGCGCTACGGCATGTCGCCGATCGTCTACGACCCGATGGCCGATGCGGAGCAGGTGCACGAAGAGTACGGCATCAAGCTCTCGTCGCGCGAGGAACTCAACGCGCTGGACGTGCTCGTGTTCGCCGTGCCGCACCGCGAGATCGTCGATACGATCGAGAGCGATCTGCCCGGGATGATTGCCGACGGCGGGATCGTCTGCGATCTGAAGTCGTCTCTCGACGGCGAGCGGATCATGAAAAACAAGCTGACCTACTGGGCGCTTTGAGCGGCAGTACAGACGATATCTGAACGATCATCATGACTCTTTTCAACATAGCGCCTGTTGGTACCTGCCGTATTCACACGCCGCTGCGCCGGGGCGCGGGCCGTTATCCGATCCGTCCGGTGCTGGCCCGCAACTACGGATTCGTCCATACGAGTTCCGAAGCGCTTCAGCAATTGCAGTTCATGTTCGGCCAGAAGGACATTCCGGCCGACGTGCGCACGCTGACGTTTCGGCCCGGTTCGTCCGGGAGCTTCGAAGGGAAGCCGTCGCCCGGCGCCGATCTTTATCTGGTCGAGATTTCTTCGCGCAAGCTGCTGAGCGTCGACGGCCATCCGATCCAGATGAACTACATGGTGCGGCATTTCGGCGATTTCTTCGCCGACAAGAAACGCACCCGCCAGTTCTGGTCGATGGCCGTGCCGAGCCGGATGGCCGAGCGGCGCGCATGGCTCGACCAGGATTTCGCGTTCCAGCGTCTGTCGGCGCAGGATCGCGATCTGCTCGCGCGCATTCAGCGGCACGACCTGAAGGATGCCGAAATTTCGGCGGAAATGGAGCAGATCGCGACGATGGTCGGCAAGGACCATCTGGCCTTCGTCACGCACGTCAATGCCGATACGCCCGACAACATGCCCGTCGAGCAGCGGCGCGAGCTGATTAACACCGTGCGCGCGATCGCGAAACGCATGAACGTGCCGTGCTACGACCCGACTCCGCTGATGCGCAAGCTGGGCCAGGCCAACGCAATGGAAAACGGCGGGCTCGATCTGACACACTACACCGATCTGTTCTCGGACCAGCTGTGCGAGGCCTGGTACACGGAGTTCGTCGTGCCGCGCGTCGATACGTCGGACGTTCAGGCGCCGCCGAAGACCGATGCGGTCCAGCACGAGGACACCGCGGAAAGTCTCGAAGCCGCCTGGAACGCCGGGCGCGTGCTCGAAGTGTCGCAGCGGCTGCGCGGGATTCTGCGCCATGGCGAAAGCAGCCGTCAGCACCGTCTGTTGTTGGGCCGAGTGCAATACGACCTGGGCGACTTCGAGGGCGCGGCCGCGCAGTTCGAATCGTTCGGCGCGGAGCCGGAATTCGACGAAAAGACCAACCTGCTGCTCACCCAGTGCTACTTCGAGACCGGGCGCTACGAGCAGGCTGCCCGGCTCGCCGCGGCGCTGCTCGCCGACGAGCACGAAGCGCCCGCGATCCTGCGCATCTGCGCGGAATCGGCCGGCAAGCTCGGCGATACGGCCACGGCGCTGGCTAACTGGAAGCGCCTGTTCCGTCTGTCGACCGATAGCGCCGACGCAGCCGCCGCCGCGACGGCCGTGCTGCGTCTGCTCGAAACCTCGGGCGATGCCGAGGGCGTCGTGCAGTGGGCAGGCGAAGTGCGCGACGCGCTGCCGGCTCACGCGCCGAGCTTCGTGGCGCTCTGGGAGCGTGCGCTGACGGCGCCGGATCGCGCGGCGCTGCTGGAACTGGCGCGCGAGCCCGTGGAGATGGACGAGGCCGAGATCCTGGCCCTCGCGCAACGCACGATCGAGCGCGGCTGCGCGACGCCGGCCGCGCTGCTTGCCGCGACCCAGGGGCTCACGCGCAGCAACCGCAAGGAGACGGCCGAATGGATCGCGCGCGCTGCGGCGGCCTGGCTTGACGAGGGCAACGCGGCGCTCGCCTCGGGCGACATGCTGAAGGCGGCGGACCGGCTTCAGGCGCACGCGCAGCTCAATGCGAACAGCAATGCGCTGATTCGCGCGAGACGGCAGCTCGAACGCCAGATGCGTCAGGACGTGCGCGCGGCGCTGATCGCTCGCGATTACGAACGCGCGGCCGGCGTGCTCGCGATCGCGAGTCAGACGCTCACGACATTCCCCGAGCTGGCGAGCTTCCGCATTCGCGTGGCCGAAGCGCTCGACGACATCGACACCGCGTTGGTCTATCTGCGCGATGCGTCCGGGCTCGACGATATCACCGAGAGCACGTGGATCAAGCTGGCTCGCATGGCGGTGCGCAGCGGCTACTACGGCGAGGCGATCGATGCCTATGCGCGGGTGCTGAACTCGGCGTCGAGCGATCCTGCCGCGCGCATCGAGGCGAAGCGCCAGATTCTCGGCCTGCGCAGCCGCGTTATCCGGCTTGCACGGGAAGCGCATCGCGCGGGCGATTACGAACGCGCCTGGGCACTCCTCGAACGTCTGCAGCAGCTCGATCCGGACAACAAGGAAGTCTCGCAGGAGAAGAAGCGCGTGCTCGCGGGGCTGCACGTGAAGGTGAAGTCGCTCGATGCCGCGCACGACGCCGACCGGCTCACGCTGGGCGAGACGATCCTGCGCCTCGCGCCCGAAGACCCGGTCGGCTTGAAGGCGGCGGCGACGGGCGCCATGCGCACGCATCGTTTCGAGCAGGCGCTCAAGTACTGGCAGGCGTTGCGCTCGCGCTCCGCATCGCCGGAACTGATCGACGGAAATATCCAGAAGTGCCGGATATTCATCGATCGCGCCAAGCGCAAGAAGGCCGCCTGACGGGCCGCTGATGCGCCATGCGCCGGGACGCGGGTCCCGGCGCATGGCGAGCGGTCGCGAATGGGGTTGAGGTATTTCCAGGAATAAATGGCTGGGTTCCGGTAATGGCTAAAGCAGGAAAAACAGCAGCGAACGAGAGCACGCTCGCCGTGCAGGCTCGGCCCAAACGAGGCCGACCGGCAGGCGACGCGGGCACGGCGCACGAGGCCGGCCGGCAGACCGCTTCGCCGGCAAAGCCGCGTGCGGCCGCAAGGCCCGCGGCCGAGGCGAAATCCGGCACGGCGGCGAAGCCCAAGGCTGTGGCGAAATCCAGGGCGGTGGCGAAGCCGAAGGCCGTGGTGGAACCGAGCGCGGCAGCAGAGATCAAGAAGGCTTCGGCACAACTGGAGGTAGTAGGGGAGCACACGGCTGAGGTACAACCCGAGGCAGCGGCAAAGCCCAGGGTCGCAGCACAACCCGCGGTGGTGGGAGAGCACACGGCTGAGGTACAACCCGAGGCAGCAGCAGAGCCTCAGGCTACAGCACACGACGAGGCAGCGGCAAAGCCCGAGGTCGCAGCACAACCCAAGGCAGCGAAGCCCAAAGCGGTAGCGCGGCCCAAGGCGGCCACGCCGAACACCCCGGCCACGCCCGACGCCGCCGTACCACCGCCGCAACAGCAACAACCGCAGTCCGAAGCAAATGCAGAAGCAAACGCAGAAGCAAATGCACAACCGCAGGACCTGCCTTCGCTGCACGAAGAACTCACACGCCTGCTCGCGGCCTGTACGACGTTGCAGAACGCGCGCAAGCACCTGGGCGAGGCGGAGCGGCTGGCCGCGCAGGCCCCCGACGACCGGACCGTGCGTATCGTGCTGCTGCAGATGCGGGAGCGGACCGGGCTCAGCACCGGCCTGCTCGAACAATGGGCCGATCTGCTGCGCGACTGCCCCGACGATCTGATGGTGGCGCGGCACTACGCGACGCGTCTTCTGAAGGAGCGCCGCTTCGACGAGGCCATGGCGGTCGCGGATCGCCATTTTCCCGAGCAGGCGCAGGACACGCGCAAGGCGCTGGCCCGCGCCGAATTTCTCGCCGACATCAAGGCACACGATGCGTCGGATGCGATCTTCCGGCGCCTCATCGCGGAACACGACCGGCGCCATCTGCGGGTGGCGTTCGCGAAGCGCCTCGTCAAGCGCAGCATGGTGGCCGATGCGATCGAGGTCATCGAGCCCGTCGCGCACGAACTCTCGCCCGACAGCAAGGGCGGCCAGCTCGTCGCGAAGATCGTCGACGACTACACGTTCTACCGCCGCTTCGAATCCGCCGCCGATCTGGCCGGACAGGACATCAAGATCGTCGCGATGCGTCAGGCCATCCTGCGTTTTCGCCATCGCGACGTAGCGCCGCCGCCGCGCGGAAAGCCCGCCTCGGTCGCGCTCGTCACGGGCAGCCTCGGGCCCGGCGGCGCGGAACGGCAACTGACGCGGCTCGCCGTGCATTTGCGGCGTCTCGTGGCCGAGGCCGCCGGTGCACGCGACAGCGCTGCGGACCACGCCACAGGCCACGACGTCAGCGCGATCGAAGTGCTGGTCAAGCAGCACTCGGACCCGGCGCGCGTCGACCGGCCGCAGCGTCTCGACTTCTTTCTGGGCATGCTGCGCGAGGCCGATGTCAAGGTCTCCGAAATCAACGCGATGCCGGCCGTGTCGGCTGCGCATCAGGACATTCACGACGCGGACCTGCTGCGCCTGCTCGGCAATCTGCCGCCCCAGGTGCACTACGGCGTCACGCGTCTCGCGCCGTATCTGCGCGAACGCAGGTTCGACGTTGTGAGCCTCTGGCAGGACGGCACCTGTCTGTTCGGCGCGCTGGCCGCGCTGCTGGCCGGCGTGCCGACGATCCACCTCGTGTTTCGCGGACTGCCGCCGAATATCCGCCAGGAACGCAATCGTCCGGAGTACGCAGCGTTCTATCGCGCCATCGCCGAGGTGCCGGGCATTCACTTCGTCAGCAACAGCATGACCGGCGCGCGCGAGTACGCCCAGTGGCTCGGGCTACCGCTCGAACGGTTTCGCATCCTCTATAACGGCGTGCCCGAAATGAACGCGCTTGCCTCGGAGCAGGACGAGCAGAAGTGGACGGCGTTCGTCGAGCGCACGGCGGACGCGAGCGAAACGATCGGCGGCGTGTTCCGCCTCGAACCGGACAAGCGGCCGCTGTTGTGGATCAAGCTCGCGCACCGCTATCTGAAGCGGCGTCCGCTGGCGCGCTTCGTTATCGTCGGCGATGGCCGTTTCAGCGACGAGGCGCAGGCGCTCGCCACCGAGCTCGGCATCGCGGGCCGCCTGCTGCTCGTCGGACTCTCGTCGCACGTGGGGTTCTGGT
This sequence comes from Paraburkholderia sp. Ac-20342, assembly GCF_017104985.1. Taxonomy (NCBI): domain Bacteria; kingdom Pseudomonadati; phylum Pseudomonadota; class Betaproteobacteria; order Burkholderiales; family Burkholderiaceae; genus Paraburkholderia; species Paraburkholderia sp. Ac-20342. The sequence goes on from NZ_JAAGPQ010000021.1 coordinate 99,653, forward strand.
ATTCGAAGATGGACGTCAAGGTGATGCTGTCGCGCCACGAAGGTTTGCCGAACGTGCTGATCGAAGCGCAACTGCTCGGCATCTGCGTGGTGTCGACGCCGGCCGGCGGCGCGGGCGAGTGCTTTATCGACGGCGTGACCGGGCATCTGCTCGGCTGCGCGGAGAACCCCGACCTGAACGATGCGTGCGAGAAGATCGAACACCTCGTGCTCAGCGCGCAGGCGGATGCCACCGTGCGGGAGCGGGCGCGGCAGCGGGCCGCCGAACTCTTTTCGGTGGAGGCGATGCTCGCCACGTTCATGAGCCTGTGCCGGCGCGCCGCGCCGGTGGAGGAAAGCCCCTTGCAGGTGGAACAACTCGACAATCTGGTGATGAATTGATGCGGTACGGGCTTGTTGGTTTTCCTGACCGTCTGGTCATGGCTCTGGCTTTCTGTCTCTGCGGCGTTTTGCAGGGATGCGTGATCCCGCGCAGCGGGCCGCTGCTCAGCGAAGTGCAGGCTTCGCGCGATCACAACGACATCGAACTGGTCGGCGTGACGCCGGCGCTCGCGCTCGCCTCGCGCGCGGCGGGCAGCGCGAGCTTTCCGGACGCATTCCAGCAGGCGCAGCCGGTCGATTACGAAAAACTCGCGCCAGGCGACGGCGTCGACATTTCGCTGTGGGGGCAGGACGGCGTGGGCGTGTTCGGCAACGGCTCGGGTGGCGCGAGCGGCCTGAGCGGCACCGGCGGCATGACGGACCTCGGCGAGATGGTCATCGACGAAGCCGGCACGATCTACGTTCCGCAAGTGGGCCGTGTGCATGCGCAAGGCCTGACGCCGGCCGGGCTGCGCGACGCGATCGAGCGGCGCCTGAGCCGCGTGACGGTCGGGCTCGATGTCAACGTGCGGCGCACGGAACGGCGCGGGCAGACCGTGGCGATCGAGGGCGACCTCAAGAAGCCCGGCGTGTATCCGATCGGGCCGGGCATGCAGCGCCTGAGCGGACTGTTGAGCAAGGCCGCGCCCGACCAGATGAACCCCGAGCAGCTCGCGGTGACGCTGCGGCGCAATGGCGAGAGCGTGTCCGTGCGGCTGTCCGACGTCTATCGCAACAGCGCGGAAGATATCGCCTTGCGTGCCGGCGACTCCGTGGTCGTGCATGACGTCGTCGAGAATCTGACGGTGCTCGGCGCGGCGGGTGCGCAATCGCGGCTCAAGCTCAGCAAGCGCAATTACACGGTGCTCGACGCGCTCGGCGATTCGCGCGGCCTGAACGATTCGCTCGCCAATCCGAAGGCGGTCTTCCTGCTGCGCATCCGCCCGGACGATGCCGGCACCGCCGACACGCGGCCGGTGGTCTATCAGTTCGATTTCACGAAGCCCGAGCAGATGGTGCTCGCCGGCAAGTTCGCGGTACACGACGGCGACGCGATCTATATCTCGGACGCACCGTTCACCCAGGTTCAGAAGGTTCTCTCCGCCTTCAGCGCGACGCTCGGCACCGCGCGTTCCGTGTCCAGCCTGTCGCAGTGAAGGCCGGACATGAGCAACCAGGATCGCATCAAGAACTGGCGCGAGCGCCGGACGGCGCGGCATGCCGGCGACGAGGCCGGCAATGCGGAGGCGGCGGCGAATACCGTCACCGATGCGGTGACCAGCACGGCGCACAACGCAGCAGACAGCGCAGCGACCCACGCGGCGCACGGCTTGCGCGCGGCGGACTCCGCGGGCGGCGTGCTGAGCGGCGTACTCGATGCGCTCGCCAGCGCTCCGCACGAGAGCGTGGCCGGGCGGCGGCGCATCTACGCGGCGCTCGAGAGCGAACTCGAGGCGGAACTCGCGCGCGACGGCATGCCGCCCGAGCGCGCGGAATTGCGCCGGCGCCAGTTGCGCATGGTCGTGCGTCTGCTGGAAACCGATATTCGCGCGGGCATCGACGTGTTGACGGCAGGCTATGCACCGGCCACGCTCGACGCCGACGACGCGCGCCTGGTCGACGGATTCAACCGGCGCGGGCAGCAGCGCAAACAGCAGGAGACGCGCGAAGCACGTCGTCTCGCGTCGCGCGAGGACGTGGCCTTCGAGATCGCGCTGAAGCCGCACGAGGCGCACGAAGTTGCGCTGCTGCGCGAGCGGATCGCCGGCATTCATGCGCGGCAGCACGGCGCGCAGCCGGGCACGCTGCAATCGCGGCTGGCGAGCATCGGGCCGCTGCTGCGGCTCCAACTGCATATCCTGCAGAGCGAAAGCCGCATCGCGCTGCTGTGGTCCGTGGTCGGTCCCGCCGTGCTGCTGAGCCTGATCTCGTCGCTGTACTTCCTGATGGGCACGCACTACGTGCTCGGCATGGACGTGCCGACGTTCTCGCTGCTGGGCGCGACGACGTGGATCATGTTCCGGCAGGCGGTGTTTCGCACGAGCACGAGCTATGTCGCGGCGCGCGGGCTCATCAACCTGGAGTCGGTCACGCCGCTCGCGGTGGCGCTGGTGCAGGGCGGGCTCTTCATCGGCATCTATCTCGGCGTGTATGCCGTGCTGATCGGCGTCGGCCACAGCCTGGGCCTCATTACGCTGCCCGTGCGCTGGTCGGGTGCGATCGCCTATGTCGTGATGATGGGCGGCGCGGGCGTCTCGATGGGGCTGATCTTCGGCAGCATTGCTATCCGCTGGCACTTCTTCTTGCGCTTTGCGCCCGTGATCGAGCGCGGCCTGGAAGTATTCTCGTCGGTCTTTTTCGTCTCCGAGCAGTTGCCGGAGCAATACCGCAAGTATTTCTTATGGTCGCCGTTCGCGCATGGGATGCAACTGCTCAGATCGGCGTACTTCGACAGCTATTCGTCGCATGACGCGAGCTTCGCGTATTTCGTCACCGCGCTGGTTTTTCTCGGCGTGCTCGGCGCGGGCATGGAGCGGCTCGCGCGAACCCATGTTCAACCGATGTGAGCGCGCCATGATCCTGATGAACGGTGTGACGGACGTGCCGCGAATTTTCGGTGCGCGGCAGCCGCTGCTGCAGCAGGTCGACCTGCTGATTCCGCAGGGGCGCTATGCGCTGCTCTCGCGGCGGCCGGAATTCCATCGCGCGATCGTCGACGTGATCGCGGGGCTGCGGCCGCCGCGCGAGGGCTTCGTCGCTCACCAGGGGATCGTGTCGTGGCCGCTCGGGCGGCAGGGCTTCGTGCGCGGCAAGGCGACCGGCCTGCGCATGATCGAGTTCGTCTGCGCGCTCTATGGGCTTGCGCCCACGCCCTGCGTCGAGCTGGTGTCGGACCTGCTGACGAGCCCCGAGTATCTGGCGCGGCCGATGGAGCATTGGCCGCTCTATGTGCGTCAGGAATTTTCCTTTGCGCTCGCGCTCGCGCCGGACTTCGACGTGTATGTCGTCGAAGGTGCAATTCCGTTCGAGGACTGCCGCTTCACGAACCTGTGGCTCGCGCTGTTCGAAGAACGGCTGGTCGGGCGCACGCTGCTTCTATCAACCTACCGTCATCAGCAAATGATGGATTACTGCACCAAAGGTTTGGTCTATGAGCAATACGGCCTTCGGATCAACGACGACCTCGGAGAATGCATCCGCCGGTTCCCGCCCCGGAGATCCCGCAGCGAGTCAGGCGGAGACAATGTGGTCGACATCGGCGTCGGCGTCGGAGACCAGTTCGGCGTCTAGCGAGGAACTGCCGCTCGCGCAGCGCGCCAGGGTGCGCGAGCAGGCGTTGCGGCAGCGCCGCCGCCAGCGGCTCGTGACACTCGGCCTCGTGCTCGTGCCGGTCGTGCTGACGGCGCTTTACGCGCTCGTCTTCGCCGCGCCGCGCTATCGCGCCGAAGCGCGCTTCTCGGTGCGTTCGAGCGCGTCCCAGCCGGCCGCGCAGGGCACCGCGGGCCTGCTGTCGAGCGGCAGCGGCGGCAGCGTGGTGGGCGGCTTCGTCGACGGCTGGGCCGTGGCCGACTTCATCCGCTCGCGCGACGCCATGCGCCAGCTCGACAACCGGATCGGGCTGCGCCGGTATCTCGTGTACACCGGCCTCGACCCGCTGAACCGGCTGTCGCCCGAGGCCGGCGAGGACGCGCTGTACCGCGCCTATCTCGGCGCGGTCGACGTCTCGTACAACATGATCGAGCAGATCGACGTGCTGCGCGTGAGCGCCTTCTCGCCCGAGGATGCGCGCACGCTGTCGGACGCGCTGATCGGGCTGGCTCAGCAGTTCGTCAACAACATGGACGAAAAGGGCGTGACCGATACGCTCAAGGTCAGCAAGGAGGCCGTGACGCGCGCGGAGAAGGAGGCGATCGGGGCGCGCGGCACGCTGACCGACTGGCGCGTGCGCAACGGCAATATCGACCCCGAGGCGGAAGCCGGCATGCTGCTGAATCTCTCCGCGCAGCTGGAGGCCGAACTCAACACCGCGAAGATCAATCTCGACAAGATCCGCGCGCTGAACAACCCCGAGCATCCGATGCTGAAGCCCGCGCAGATGCAGGTGAGCGCGCTGCGCAAGCAGCTCGACGAGGTGCATGCGCGCATGAGCGGCAAGGGCAACACCGACGCGAGCCGGCTGAAGTCCTATCAGGCGCTGCTGAACGCGCAGACTTTCGCGGACCAGAATCTCGCCTCGGCACGGCAGAACTATCAGCAGGCCTTTACCGACACGCTGCGGCTGCAACGCTACCTCAGCGTGATTGCGCGCCCGTTGCCTGAAGTGCGGCCCGGCAGCCCGAACACCGGCGTGCTGCTGATCGAGGCGCTGGCCGTGGGGTTCGTCTTCGCGTTTGCCGTGCGTGCCGCCGAGGCGCTGTACCGGGAGTTCAGGCATGGCTGAGCCGGTGACCACACGCGCCGGGCATGGCGAACGCGATGAACGCGATGAACGCGGCGAGCGTTCCGCACGCGCCGGCACGCTGGCGCCGCTCGAAGCCGCGAAGCGGGCGATCCGCACGGAAGCGTGGGAGCCGGGGCTGGCGCAGCTCGACGAGATCGAGCGCGGCGGCGGCCAGCTCGACGCTCATGCCGGCCTGCTGAAGGCGATCGCGCTGATCCGCTCGCGCGGCTTCGCGGCCGGAATCGGCGGCCTCGACGCGCAGCGGATTCGCGAAGCCCAGGGCCGCGCCGACGTGCGCCGCCTCGTGGTCGCGCCGCTCGTCAAGTCCGGGGCGCTGGCCGAGGCGGCCCAGGTGTTCGACCTGCTGGTGCGTGCCTATCCCGAGAGCGGCGACGACCGGCGCAGCTACGCGAGCGTGCTCGCGCGGCTCAAGCGCTGGAGCG